>CAMCYV010000079.1 GCA_945885645.1 Bifidobacterium breve
ACTCGTTCCCGACCCCACCACCGCCTACCTTGACCCATTCCGTCCTGCCAAAACTCTGATCATGAACTTCTCAATCCTGGACCCGTTCACCGACGAGCCATATTCGCGTGATCCTCGCAACGTTGCCTCCCGTGCCGAGGCATATTTGAAGTCAACCGGGATCGCTGACACGGTCTATTTCGGTGCGGAAGCTGAGTTTTATGTTTTTGACGACGTGCGGTTTGAAACCAATCAGCACTCCGGTTACTACTACATCGATTCCGTTGAAGGCGCATGGAACACCGGCCGCGTCGAAGAGGGCGGCAACCGTGGCTACAAGACCCGCTACAAGGGTGGCTACTTCCCAGTTCCACCGGTTGACCACTTCGCTGACATCCGCGACGACATGGTGCTCAAGTTGGAGCAGGTGGGGCTCAAGGTTGAGCGTTCACACCACGAAGTTGGTACCGCCGGACAAAGTGAGATCAACTACATGTTCGCCAGCCTTCGTAATTCAGCCGATGATCTGATGAAGTTCAAGTACGTGGTCAAAAACGTTGCTTGGGCCCATGGCAAGACCGCGACCTTCATGCCGAAGCCACTTTTCGGTGACAACGGTTCGGGAATGCACTGTCACCAATCACTCTGGCTTGATGGCAAGCCCCTTTTCTACGACGAAAGCGGTTACGGCGGCCTTTCAGATATCGCACGCTGGTACATCGGCGGCCTGTTGCACCACGCTCCATCACTTCTGGGGTTCACCAACCCAACCGTGAACAGTTACCACCGTTTGGTTCCCGGCTATGAAGCACCGGTGAACCTGGTGTATTCGGCACGTAACCGCTCGGCCTGTATCCGTATCCCCGTAACCGGAGTTTCACCGAAGGCAAAGCGAATTGAGTTCCGGGTTCCCGATCCCTCAAGTAACCCCTACCTGGCGTTCGCCGCCCAACTCATGGCCGGACTTGACGGAATCAAGAACAAGATCGAGCCAATGGCCCCGATTGATAAGGATCTCTACGAACTGCCACCCGAGGAAATGGCGAACATACCACAGCTGCCAGCTTCATTGGACAAGGCACTCGAAGCACTCGAAGCAGACAACGAGTACTTGCAAGCCGGTGGAGTCTTCCCAGCAGATCTCATCGAGACCTGGATTAACTACAAGCGCACCAACGAAATCGATCCGATTCGTTTGCGTCCACATCCACACGAGTTCGAGATGTACTACGACATCTAAAAAACACTAAAAGCAAAAGCTATTTGAGGAAATACCCTCTGACCTGCGGGAGCGCAGTGTCAGAGGGTATTTTCGTTTATACGCTTGCTACTTGTTGCTTTCGCGAACTAAGCTTTACCGTAGAAGACCCGCTCGGTTACTCCTCGCGCCCTACGCGTTGCCCGCAGGTAATCCTGCTCGAGCTGTCCAACTCGAGAACGCGAATATCCCATCAGGTAGGCAATTGCGGCAAGGTCGGTTATGTCGATAGGAAGTACGTCACTTGGCTTGCCCTTGACAAGCACGATGGCATTGCGCACCTCACTGGCGAGTGCCCAAGCTTCGGACAGGATCACCGAGTCCCGATTGGCCAGTACACCAGCCTGTTCAGCCGCAACAATTGCCTTCAATGTTTGCGTTGTCTGCAACTCGGGAAATTCATTCCCATGGTTTAACTGCAATAGCTGAATTGTCCACTCAACGTCACTTAGTCCACCCCGCCCTAACTTGATATGACGGTTCGGGTCAATTCCCCGCGGGAGACGCTCCGTCTCCATTCGAGCTTTGAGTTTTCGCATCTCTAGTAACGCACTTGCACTCAACCCGCCAATGGGATACCTCACGGGGGCAATCAGTTGTTCAAATCGGCTTCCCAGCTCGGCATCACCTGCCACCGCTCGAGCGCGAAGTAATGCTTGGGCCTCCCAAGGCGACGACCACTTTTCGTAGTAGGAGGCAAATGAGTCCAGCGATCGGACAAGGGGGCCATTTTTACCTTCGGGGCGTAAATCAGTATCGATTTCCATAGGTGGTTCATCTGCTGGTGCACTCAGGAGATTTCTCATCTGGTTTACCTGGGCGAATGCACTCTTCGCGGCACTTTCAGAGTCTTCACCGGAACCCGGCTCATAGACAAACATAAGGTCTGCGTCACTGCCGAAACCAATTTCTTTACCACCAAATCGGCCCATGGCTACAACTGCAACACGAACGTGCGAATCCACATTTGCGGGAGCGCCGACGCTTGAGAGCGCTCCACCAATGGTGACTTCCGCAACCTCGGTGAGTGAGCGACCAACCGTACTGATGTCGGTCAACCGCAGGGCGTCCGCAGAACTGATCCTGAAAAGCTCTCGCCGTCTTATTGACCTCAATGAGGAGACGGCGCGTTCGGGATCTTCGTGGCGCTTAAGAATCGAGTCGATTTCTGGTCCAAGAACCGGCACAACCAAGTCCTCATTGTGGGCAAGCATTGACATGGATTCGGGCGCTTTTCGGATTAGATCCGTGACGTACTTACTCGAAGCCAACAAAATAGCCAAACGTTGCGCGACGAGTGAATCATCACGCAATAGGCGTAGATACCAATGACTTGTTCCCACCTGATCACTGACTGCACGAAATGCGCTCAGCCCTGTATCGGGAAATGGAGCCTGGGCGAACCAGGACAACATGACCGGCAACAAAGTTCGTTGAATATTTGCCCGGCGACTCACTCCACTACTCAGCGCCTCAATGTTACGCATTGCACCAACTGGGTCGAGGAAACCAAGTGCCCTGAGTCGGTCGGCTGCCGCTGCGCTGCTGAGCCGAGCCTGGGAAGCGTCCAATCCAGCAATAGCATTCAACAGTGGTCGGTAGAACAACTTTTCGTGGATGCGACGCACTTCAGTTCGATTGCGTCCCCACTGCTCAAGGAGTGTTGTTGCTGGATCACTCGTGATCCCCATACTGCGCCCAATCACCCGTAGTTCGTCGGGATCTGTTGGCATAGTGTGGGTTCGGCGCAAGTTACGCAACTGGATTCGGTGTTCCAGCGTGCGCAGGAAGCGATACGACTGTTCAAGTTTGGATGCTTCATCACGACCGACATACCCCCACATCGCAAGCGCGCGAAGGGCATCGATCGTGTTACTGCTTCGAATAAGAACGTCGCTGCGCCCATGTACAAGCTGCAGAAGTTGGACGGAGAACTCAATATCTCGCAGCCCACCAGGACCTAACTTGATTTCACGATTCGCAACTGCTGCGTCGACATGCTCTTCGACACGACGACGCATTGCTTGAACATCATTGACAAATCCTTCTCGGCCTGCCGCCGCCCAAATAAATGGCTGGACTCCGTGGATGTACTGCTCGCCCACCATTGGATCACCTGCAACAAATCTGGCTTTGAGGAGCGCCTGGAACTCCCACGTACTGGCCCAGCGTTCGTAGTAGCCGATGTGAGACTCAACCGTACGGACGAGGGCTCCCTGTTTCCCCTCCGGACGCAGGGCTGCATCAACTTCCCAGATCGAACCTTCCGCTGTGCTGGCTCCACATGCCCGCATCAATCCCCTGGCAATCTGAGTTGCGTCATTGACCGATTCAGTGTGATCCGTCGCAAAAATGACGTCAACATCGGAGATATAGTTCAGTTCCCGACCACCCGTCTTTCCCATTGCAATAACGGCAATCGGGGTACGGGGTGCGGCGACCCCGACCCGGCCGATTGCCAGTCCCGCGTTAAGAGTTGCGTCAGCGAGATCTGAGAGCCACCCCGCGATTACTTCCATCGGGTAGATCCCAGTGAGATCGCGCACTGTGATTGCAATCAATTCTGCAAAGTAAGCGACGCGCAATCGGTCAAGAATGGGTTCCTCCGCCGATTCGGCAATTGGAATTTCATCCCTTGGATCAGCGCCAACGCACAGTAGGAGCCGATTCTTTATCCCTTGGGGAGGCTGCGCCAACGCCTCTCCGTCGGCGATCATTTCGATATCCGGGTGTCGAACCAAGAAGTCAGCTAACCCAGTCGACACGCCAAGGATATTCAATAGCCTGCCCAAAACGATTGGATCCGCCGTGATTGTTTTAGTCAAACGAGTCAATTGCTGCTCTGAAGAACTGGAAATCATTCGGGCCAGTGATGTTAACGCTAAATCTGGGTCGGCTACTCCGGCCAGAGAATCTAAAATAAGTAAACTGGAGATGACATGCCCGGTCAGTGATTTGATTTCGTTGACAGCGTCAAGAGCTGATTGGGAATCGATAACTCCAGCCTTGAGCAACCCAACACGCACCGAAGGCGCGCGAGAACCGTGCGAAGAATCTGCGCTCACAAGTTGAACTTAGTGCCTAGACACTCAGCATTAAATCGAAGGCAGGATTAAAGCGAAGGCAGGTATCGGTTGAGTTCCCAATTGGTTACCTGCTGGCTATATTCGCTCCACTCGGCCTTTTTATTGCGCAGGAAGAAATCGAAGACATGCTCACCCAAAGTCTCGGCCACTAGTTCACTACTCTCCATAGCAATGATGGCTTGATTCAGGCTACCGGGCAATGGCTTCATGCCCAGTGCATTGCGCTCAACCTCACTCAGCGCCCACACGTCATCTTCGGCTTCTGGTGGAAGTTCGTACCCTTCTTCGATTCCCTTCAACCCGGCCGAAAGGAGGAGTGCAAATGCCAAATACGGGTTAGCGGCGCTGTCGAGTGCACGATATTCGATGCGGGCGCTGTTTGCCTTATTGGGCTTATAGATCGGGACCCGTAATAGTGCGGAACGATTGTGCCGACCCCAGCAAACCCAGGCGGGTGCTTCAGCCCCGCCGGCGATTCGCTTGTACGAGTTAACCCATTGATTTGTAACAGCAGTTATTTCAGGCGCGTGCACCAATAAACCAGCGAGAAACGCCCGAGCCACTTTGGAAAGTTGGTGCGGAGCACCCGGTTCATAAAATGCATTGGTGTCACCTTCAAACAGTGAAAGGTGCGTATGCATCCCGCTGCCCGGGTGCTGCATAAACGGTTTCGGCATAAAGGATGCAAAAATGCCTTGATCCAAAGCCACTTCCTTTATAGCCAACCGGAAAGTCATCAAATTGTCAGCCGTTGACAACGCATCGGCGTATCGCAGATCTATTTCCTGCTGTCCTGGGCCACCCTCATGGTGGCTGAATTCAACTGAAATTCCCATTGCTTCCAGCATCGTGATGGCCTGACGCCTGAAATCATGTGCAAGTCCATTGGGTGCATTGTCGAAATACCCGTACCGGTCAATAGGTTCAGGTTCCCTGCCAGGCTCGGGTTCACCTTTGAAAAGATAGAACTCAACTTCGGGGTGGGTATAAAAAGTGAAACCCATATCGGCCGCTTTTGTCAGTGCCCGCTTGAGCACATGCCGTGGGTCCGCATAAGAGGGTGAGCCATCGGGCATTTTGATGTCACAGAACATTCGAGCCACGCCCGGGCCTTCCTCACGCCACGGCAAAATACTGAAAGTACTTGCATCGGGGCGAGCCAACATATCCGATTCGTAGACTCGCGCGAATCCTTCAATCGCCGAGCCATCAAAACCAATGCCTTCGGAAAAAGCTCCCTCAAGTTCAGCGGGGGCAATTGCCACAGACTTCAGCGCACCCAGCACATCAGTGAACCACAGCCGAATGAAGCGAATATCGCGTTCTTCAACGGTTCGCAATACGAATTCTGCCTGCTTGTCCATTACGCCTGCCTCACTTCAATATGAAAGAAATCAACTTCTGCTGGTATAAGCCTGTCACCTATCGTCACTTTCGTCCTCTCCCTCGTGTTACGACCAGGTTAATTACCTGCAGTAGCCTCAGCCCTATGGATCACATGGGCAACCCCGGGCCGGCTAAAGGCCAACTGAGTGTGGTTTTGGCCCAGGTGAATCCAACCGTGGGAGATATCCAAGCAAATGCGCTTCTTATTCGCGATTCCGTGACCTCGGCAACGAAGACCGCTTCGGTTGATCTGATCCTTTTCGGCGAAATGGTCCTGACCGGGTATCCGATTGAGGACTTAGCACTTCGTAAGGACTTCCAAGTAGCCTCAAGGTCAGCAATCGGTGATCTGGCTGTTGATTTACAGGCTGACGGAAACGGTGAAGTGCACGTCATCGTTGGCTATCTTGATGTAGGTGATGCCGGACCAACAAATAGTGCCGCCGTATTGCATCGTGGCAAAGTTGTCGGCACCTACGCTAAACATTTTCTACCCAACTACGGTGTATTTGACGAAGCGCGCTATTTCCATCAAGGGAATAAGCCACTTCTGATTAATGTCAAAGGCCATGTTATTGCGATTGCAATTTGTGAGGATCTCTGGCGAAGTGGTGGTCCGGTTCAGTGGGCTCGCGAGGCAGGTGCCGATATTCTGGCTGTACTTAATGCCTCACCTTATGAATTTGGTAAGGACAGCGTTCGGATCGATTTGTGCCGCGAGCGGGCACAAGAGGCTGCGGTGACAATTCTGTACACCAACATTGTTGGCGGCCAAGATGAATTGTTGTTTGACGGCGGCAGCATGGTGGTCTCACCTACCGGAGCTCTCCAACTTCATGGCGCCCAAAACATTGAAGAGTTACTTCACATCACCCTGCCATACAGCGGTGAGCCAGTTGAGTTTTTGCCAGCGGTGGACCCTCTGGAGACGATTTATAACGCACTGACATTGTCCCTTCGAGACTATGTTGGAAAGAACGGTTTTAACACCGTTATCTTCGGCGCAAGCGGCGGGATCGATTCAGCACTCGTCGGTGCAATTGCTGTTGACGCCCTAGGACCCGATCGCGTATTCGCTTGCGCCATGCCAAGCCAATATTCATCCGAGCATTCGATAGCCGATGCATACTCTCTCGCGCAGCGCACCGGACTTTCCATCCGAACAATCCCCATCGCACCAATGATGGACACCTTCTTGAC
>CAMCYV010000080.1 GCA_945885645.1 Bifidobacterium breve
TCTGTCGCCCAAGCCAAAGTAATGGTCGACGAACTGATTCGATGCGGCATCACCGACGTGGTGCTTTCCCCCGGCTCTCGAAGTGCGCCCCTCGCATTGGAACTTGCTAGCGCACACGCTCGACTCGAACTTCGATTGCATGTTCGACTTGATGAGCGAGTTGCCGCATTTGTTGCATTGGGTATAGGTAAAGCAACCGGAATCCCAGCTGCCGTTGTAACAACGTCGGGGAGCGCGGTCGCTAACTTATTGCCGGCCGTCGTCGAGGCAGATCATTCATATGTGCCCATGTTGTTGTTGACCGCAGATCGTCCTCCGCAATTGCGTGGGATTGGAGCGAATCAAACTATTTCGCAGATGCAGATGTTTGGTCCACACGTTCGATCCAGTGTTGATGTGGCAACCGCAACAACTGCAGAGGGTCAAGTAAAGTACTGGCGCTCAGAAATTTCGCGGGCCGTGGGAATCGCAACGGACTCGGTGAGTCCTGGTCCGGTGCATCTGAATATTCCTTTTTCCGCGCCACTCGTGGGTGAATCTGACGGTATCTGGAGTGAAGACTTGGAGGGACGCCCGGATGGGCGCCCCTGGGTTGCCGATGCTCGCTTACTCGCCGCCGTGAGTTCACCCCTTGATGAAATTATGACTTTCCTCGACGAAGACGGGGTGGTCCCTGCTCGTGGGTTGATCGTGGTGGGTGATCACAACGATTCGGACTTCATTGACATGATTGACGAACTCAGTGATTTCATTGGTTGGCCAATAATTGCGGAACCCAGCGCAAATCTGAGCCGGGCAGATCTCGCCCTCTCCCATGGCCACCTGCTGGCTGAGGATTCTTCCTTTCGCGAAACTCATGTTCCGGAATTGGTATTGACTATTGGCAAGGTGGGTCTGTCCCGAGGCGTTCTCAAACTCATTGAGTCGGCAGGAATTCACATTGCGGTTGACAACCACGCGCATTTCGCCGACCCAACTCGAAGCGCCGACTTGGTGATCGCCGCAGTTCCACTGCCCCCACAAGAGTGTGAAGTTGACGGCGAATGGCTTGAAGAGTGGCAGAGAGCCGATATTTTGGCGGCCGCTGCGATTGAAACTGTCCTCAATCCTGATGAACTCACCGGGATGCAGGTAGCCCGGGTTGTAACTCGCCTATTGCCTGAAGCAGGAACACTTTTCTTGGGGGCCTCCTCAGCTGTTCGACATGTTGCATCATTTGCGGCAACCACTGTCACAGATTCAGTCGTTTCAGGAAATCGTGGGGTTTCAGGGATCGATGGCTGTGTTTCCACCGCAACAGGAATAGCGATCAGTGCAACTGCCGCAGGTGATGGCTGCGTTGTCGCCTTAGTGGGAGATCAAACTTTTCTCTATGACTCGAATGCACTTTTGATCCCACCAACTGAACCCAAAATCAATCTTGTCATAGTTGTGATTGACAACAACGGGGGCGGAATTTTCTCAACTTTGGAACAGGGTGCCCCGCAGTATGCACAGCATTTCGACCAAGTGTTTGGTGTGCCACTGGACATTGACCCGACCCTTGTCGCGACTTCGCTTCGGGCAAATGCCCTCACGGTCACGACCGAAGACGAATTGGCCGAAGCCTTAGACGCTGCGATTGATGGTGGTCTACATGTAATCACCGCGACGAGTGTTAACCGTGTCCGGGAAGCTGAAATTCTTGTGCACATTGACCAGGCGGTTCACGAAGCACTATCGGGGAGCTGAAATGTGTGCTCGCTCCTGATTTTGGTCCGGCAGTTAGCGCGTTTGAAAAAGTGATGGTGAACTAATCGCTCTCGAGTGCATCACGCACTGGAGCGAGTTTGGCTGCTGATTCAGCAAACTCTAATTCAGGTATTGACCCAGCAACGATCCCACATCCGGCAAATGAACGAACGGTCTGAGCTTCTCGATCAATTTTGGCGCACCTAAGTGCAATGCCAAATTCACCGTCACCACGTTGATCGAACCAGCCAACTGGACCGGCATAGCGACCGCGGTTCATTCCTTCCAGATCGGAAATAACCGCTTTGGCCCGCTCGGTTGGGGTTCCACACACCGCGGCAGTTGGGTGTAGGGATGCGACGAGGGACAAGATTGGTGCCTCGTTTGCAAGTTGACCCGTGACATCGGTGGCAAGGTGTTGAACGTTTGCGAGTTCAAGAACACGCGGTTGCTCGGGGACATCGAGATCTGTGCAGTGCGTGGCCAGCGCTTTTGCAACTGAATTGACTGCATAAGCGTGTTCAGCCAAGTCTTTTTGACTCTTCATGAGATCAGATGCCAGGTCTGCATCAGTTCCCTTATCCCCTTGGCGCCTTACGGTTCCGGCTAGAACCCGACTTGTAACCAGTCCACCAGTTCGTCGAACGAGCAATTCAGGAGTTGCGCCAAAAAGGTCCTCAACAACAAATGTCCAGCAGGTGGGGTAGGCCTTTGCCAATGCGTTGACCAGGAACCGAACATCGAGAGTCCCATCAATGTGGGCAACTAAATCTCGCGCCAGAACCACTTTGTCCAGTTCACCCGCGGTGATTCGGCTGACAGCCATGGCAACGGACTGTTCCCATTCCCATGGCTGAACGCTGCCCTCAGCCCAACGAACTGCATGTGGGCCGACCGGAACGGGAACGGGAGGTAGGGCGGTGCTGGCCGAGCCGATTGTTGTCATCCAGGTTTGTCCGCCACGTTTACCAACGACAACGCTGGGCACCACAACTTCCGAGAGATTGTTTAGGTCGAAAGCGAATGAGGCAAAGGCAACTGGGCCGGTGCCGGGCAGGCTTACCGTGTCTTCAACATGGGCGTTGGTAAGAAGCCGATTCCACCAACGTTGACTGCGGGAAAAGGTTTCGTCACCGCGAACCTGTAAGCGGGCGGCCACCCCCCAACCAATGAGCCCTTCACCACGGCGAACCCACGCCAATGGGTTCTCGACGGGCAAATGTTGTAGTAGATCGACATCATGATCAAGAGCTCGCGTACGAAAAGTTAAGTGTTCCTGATCGGGTAACGCACCCGACTGCTCAATCACGCTCACTCATGCAGCCTAGGGCCAAGTTCTTGTTTCGACCACTTGGAACTGAAGTTCGCACTTGGTGCGATCTCTGACAGACTAGGAGGGTGCCGAGGGCGAATTTGGATAAGGACCCAGCAGAAGTAGCAGCGATGTTTGATGAAGTCGCCGCAAAATATGACTTAACCAATGACATTTTGGCCCTTGGGCAGACCCGTCGGTGGCGCAGTGAAGTCCGAAAAGCGCTCAAATTAGAACCAGGGCAACTTGTACTTGACGTTGCGGCCGGAACCGGAACATCTACCGCGGCGTTTACCGCAACGGGAGCAAAGGTGATCGCCGCGGACTTTTCACTCGGAATGCTGGAGGTGGGCAAAGTCCGAAACCCCACAATTCCATTTGTTGCAGCCGATGCATTAGCGCTGCCGTTCGCTGACTCAACTTTCGACCGGATCACTATTTCTTTCGGACTTCGTAATGTCGCGGATCGAATGGTGGCATTAGAAGAGTTTCGGCGGGTGATTAAACCTGGCGGGATTCTCGTAATCTGTGAGTTTTCTCATCCCACGTTCGCGCCTCTCCGCAAGTTGTATACCGAGTACCTGATGGCCGCGTTACCCGCACTCTCGGATCGGGTGTCATCAAATCCCGATGCATATCGTTATTTAGCGGAATCAATTCGTGCTTGGCCCACGCAAAAAGAATTGGCAGCTGACATTGCCGAGGCCGGCTGGCGGGGGGTTCAATGGCGCAATTTCACCGGAGGAATCGTGAGTATCCACCGGGCGGTTGCTCAATGGGTTTAGCCGCTATGCTTCATTCGATAGTGAAGAAATTCACAATCGCGCAATATAACTCGACTCAGTCAAGACCGTAACCGTTTAAGTCGTAGAGCATGAAAGGTCGCGCGTGAACGTCTACACACCGATTTTGGTGCTGGGAATCTTGGCCTTTGGCTTCGCGGTCTTCTCTATCGTAATTGCTAGTTTCACCGGACCAAAGCGCTACAACCGGGCGAAATACGCTGCCTACGAGTGCGGAATCGAACCAACACCACAGCCAATGGGTGGTGGGCGTTTTCCTGTGAAGTTCTACCTCACGGCCATGATGTTCATCATTTTCGACATTGAGCTCGTTTTTCTCTACCCCTGGGCAGTTTCAGCCGATGCGCTGGGCGCCTTTGGCCTGATCGCAATTTTCCTTTTCCTGATAAATTTATGTTTGCCATATGCATTTGAATGGCGCCGCGGCGGATTGGAGTGGGATTAATGGGTCTTGAAGAAAAGTTGCCCTCGGGAATACTTCTCACCACGGTCGAACAGGTAGCCGGATACGCACGTAAAGGCTCACTGTGGCCGGCCACCTTCGGTTTGGCGTGTTGCGCAATTGAAATGATGGCAACGGGTGGACCGCGATATGACATCGCCCGGTTTGGCATGGAAGTTTTCCGCGCATCACCCCGTCAAGCAGATCTCATGATCGTTGCTGGCCGGGTCAGCCAAAAAATGGCACCGGTTCTGCGACAAATCTATGACCAAATGCCCAACCCCAAATGGGTGCTCGCCATGGGCGTGTGTTCCTCAAGTGGCGGAATGTTCAACAACTACGCCGTTGTTCAAGGTGTGGACCATGTGGTTCCCGTTGACGTCTATCTACCTGGGTGCCCACCGCGGCCCGAAATGCTGATCGACGCGATTTTGAAAATCCATGACGAAATTCAAGACATGAAGTTGGGTGTGAATCGCAAGAGGCAGATTGTGGAGCAGGAGCAGCTTGCTCTTGCCGCACCTTCAGTAATGGAAATGAAGGGGCTGCTGCGATGAGCGAACTACCGGTTGTGCCCGCGGGCATCTCCGAAATCGACCTCGTCGGTGTTCGTAAAGGCGCATTCGGTTCAGCAGGCTCCGGCGACACTAGTGGTTTCGGTGGCTTGGTCTCCCAAATTGTTATGCCGGGCGCCTCGTTGCCTCCCTTCGGCGGATGGTTCGACGAGGTCGCTGAAGAACTTGCACTTTCGCTCTTGGACGCCGGTGTAAACGGAGCGGTTGACAAAATCGTGATAGATCGTGGCGAAATGACTTTTTATGTGAAGCCTGAGCACCTCATTGCATTCATGACTGAATGTCGAGATGAACCGGCACTTCGATTTGAGATGTGTACGAGTGTTAGTGGAGTTCATTTCCCCGAAGAAACTGATCGGGAACTGCACATTGTTTACAGCTTGCTCTCAATTACCCACAACCGTCGCATTCGGGTTGAGGTCACAATTCCTGACTCCAACCGTCACCTTCCTTCGCTCGTGGCTGTGTATCCGTCCGCGGATTGGCACGAGCGCGAGACATGGGACTTTTTCGGAATTATTTTCGATGGTCACCCGGCGCTTACGCGCATCCAAATGCCTGATGACTGGGTAGGCCACCCCCAGCGCAAGGACTATCCACTTGGCGGTATCCCAGTTGAATACAAGGGTGCGAGTATCCCATCACCAGATCACCGGAGGTCGTACAACTAATGACTACCACCGACTACACAAACGTTGATCCTTTCTCGGGTTCCTATGACACCACCGAAGGAACCGTCTACAACCTTGGTGGAGGTGACTGGGATTCCATCGCCGCCGCTCCTGAAGGCGAGAACGAGCGAATCGTTGTCAACATGGGACCGCAGCATCCGTCGACACATGGTGTGCTCCGCATGATTTTGGAACTTGAAGGCGAAACAGTTGTTGAAGCTCGTTGCGGTATCGGATTCCTGCACACGGGAATTGAGAAAAACATGGAGTTTCGCACTTGGGTTCAAGGTGTCACTTATGTAACTCGAATGGATTATTTGGCGCCGATGTTCAATGAGACGGCCTACTGCCTTTCCGTTGAGCGACTACTCGGCATTGAGGACCAAATTCCTGAGCGCGCCAACGTGATCCGAGTCATGATGATGGAACTGAATCGTGTTTCTTCACACTTGGTGGCTCTTGCAACCGGTGGCATGGAACTCGGGGCGCTTACCGCCATGATTTTTGGTTTCCGTGAGCGTGAACTTGTTCTTGACATTTTCGAGATGGTCTCCGGATTACGCATGAACAGCGCCTATATCCGTCCGGGTGGAGTGGCCATCGATTTGCCCAATGGTGCTGAAGAAAAAATCAGGGAAACCGTTGTTCTACTGCGCAAACGCTTGAAGGACACCTCAGATCTATTGGTAGACAACGCGATCTGGATGGGTCGGACAGTGGGTGTCGGTTACCTTGACCTCACCGGTTGCATGGCACTCGGCATCACCGGTCCGGTACTGCGAGCAACCGGTTTGCCGCACGATCTTCGCAAGAGCGCCCCGTATTGCGGCTATGAAAACTATGACTTCGAAGTTCCCACCCGAACTACCAGTGATGCCTACGGTCGGTTCTTAATTCGAATTGCCGAAATGCACGAGTCACTCAATATTGTCGATCAGTGTCTCGATCGTTTGGTGCCAGGGCCGATCATGATTGCGGATAAGAAAATTGCTTGGCCATCACAACTCTCAATTGGCGGGGACGGGCAAGGTAATTCGCCCGCGCATATTCAGAAAATCATGAGTGAGTCGATGGAAGCACTTATTCACCACTTCAAGTTAGTCACTGAAGGTTTTAGCGTCCCCGCCGGACAGGCATACGTTCCGATTGAGTCACCACGTGGCGAACTTGGCGCACACGTTGTGAGCACCGGCGGAACCAGGCCGTACCGAGTTCACTTCAGGGATCCATCTTTCAATAACTTGCAAGCCGT
>CAMCYV010000081.1 GCA_945885645.1 Bifidobacterium breve
CTCGCTAATGGAACTACCGAAAAATTTGATGCACTCGTAGTCGCAACCGGTATCCGTCCACGACTACTCCCTATTCCTGGCCCAACGCAGGGACTGCACACCCTGAGAACTATTGACGATGCCCGATCGTTGAAAGTGGCAATTAAACCGGGCAGCAACGTGGTGATTATCGGCAGTGGATTTATCGGCTGCGAACTCGCAGCGACGGCAACCAAACTTGGCGCAACGGTGCACGTGGTCTCTCTCGATGATCAACCAATGATCATGCCCATGGGCGCTGAACTTGGCGCGGCAATGCGCAGACGCCATGAAGAGAAAGGTGTCACCTTTCATCTTGGTCGTACCGTTTCGCAGTTCAATGGTGAAACCCACATTGATAGTGTGACCCTCGACTCAGGTGAAACACTTCCAGCCGACGTGGTTGTAGAGGCAATCGGTTCCGTACCAAACATCGAATGGCTGAAAAACAATGGTCTCAACCTTGATAACGGAGTTCTCGTTGATTCCAATATGCGAGCCGTTGGATCAACCCTGCCCATCTACGCTGTGGGCGACGCGTCCAACCACCCCAACAAGCTGTATGGTGATAAAACTCGTCGCATTGAACATTGGAATATGCCAACCGAAACGGGGAAACGCGCTGGCGCCGCGCTGGCAGCTGAAATCGCCGGATCCAAACTACCAACAGATGAATTTTTCGCTCTCCCAGCATTCTGGTCAGACCAATACGAATTCCAATTGCAGTCTTATGGTCTGCCGGGAGCCGCGAGCAGTAACAAAGTTGTCAGTGGAGACCTTGACGGACCCTGCATTGTTGAATACTTCAATAGCGATAACGAGCTTTGCGGTGTTATTGGAATTGACACGGTAAAAGAACTTATGCCCTACCGCAAACAATTTATGGAAATGAAATAGCGCGTGGGTGTGAATTTTCCACAAGGCGGAGATCACAAACGCAGCACGACTGCAACAGGTCGGGCGATTTTTGCTGACTCGGTTCGCGAAATTGACCCGGCACTCTCAGCTCGAATTGAACACACAAAGGACTGGCGCAAGGGCTACATTGAACCGCTTCGCGAAATTGTGATCGCAGCCTCGCAAACCCCTGATGCAGCGATTCAGATCTCACGTGCGGGACTTGAGTCGGCTCACCGGCGCTTTGTTTTCGCCCAATCGAACGGTGATATTCCCCTCGATTCAGCAATGAATACTCCGGCACCTGCCATCGGATCCGTCTCGGTTACCGGACGAGCCTCTCGTGAAGAGACTCTCTCTATTACCTATCGAGGACAGAGAATCTTCGGGAGTGACCTTCGCAGGCAAATTGATAAATGGGTCCAAGATGGAATTGCAGAGCCAAGTTTCGGAGCTGCACTTCATCTGCTCATGGACAACCCGGACTGGCTCGACCTGTCCGGCACCGACATCGCGGTTCTTGGCGCAGGCGCAGAGATGGCTCCCACCAGATCCTTGCTTCGGTGGGGTGCACGTATCCACGCCCTGGACTTGCCACGACCTGAGATTTGGCAGCGACTCATTGATATCGCGCGAAATACTTCAGGCTCCATCCGGATTCCCATTAGTCAAGGTGCATCGGGTGCCATGCCGTTTGTCACCGGTGGGACCGTGCACAGCGAAGACGACCAAGTTGTCGCCGCTGCAGGTGGTGTTGACCTCCTTGAACAACCGGGTGCGATTGCCAATTGGCTTGACGAAATTGAGAACCCATTTGTTCTCGGCAACTACACCTATGCCGACGGCCCCACACATGCAACATTGAGTATGAGTGTTGACGCGATCTTTAGAAAACTAGATTCCCAGCGCAAGGACATCACTCTTGCATTTCTGGCAACCCCTACAGATGTTTTCATGGTTCCTATGTCATGCGTTGATGAATCACGCAAACGCTGGGATACTCGTGGCATCAGTGGATTCTTTCAAACACCGCTTCGCGCATTCGGTCAGTTTGAACCGAATTATCCCCGCACTTATCAAACAAATAGTGGGATTGAAGTCGGACTCAATGACTCACTGGTCCCCCAGCAAGGTCCCAACTATTTACTTGCAAAAAGAATTCAACGTTGGCGTGCACTTGCTGCTCGAGCTGATGGAATACCCGTCTCCCTCAATCTTGCCCCAGCAACCCGAACCCAATCAGTTGTGAAAAATCGAGCGCTAGCAGCTGCCTACGCTGGCGCCGGGAGGTTCGGTGTCGAAGTATTTGAACCGGCCACCTCAACAGCCCTGATGGCAGCACTTCTGGTCCACGATTTACGCAATCCGCTCTCAGCAGCAAATCCGAGCACAACCCTGGGCAACCCAATGGATATTTTTGTTGTTGGCGCGAATCACGGTGGCCTTTGGCGCACGGCCTATGCACCTCGATCAGTTCTCGGGGTTGCAGCGCTACTCGGCATGTTTGAGTCACGGGCCTGACCCGCGGTTCTGGCATGGGAAAACCCGCGTAACGGGGGGGTGTTACGCGGGTTTTCGATCAACTCGAGATTCTCAAGTGATGGGATTATTCTGCCCGAATAGTTTGTACTCCGCCACACTTATGGTGGAGGTTGTGGACAACGGTGAGCGGTGGAAAATCACTCGCACACGGAACCATCATTGTCACGATCGATGTACCAGAAGTATTCGGCGTCTATACCTTTTGTATAGGGACCGTAGCCCGCTGCGATCGCTTGCCCGCACGTCTCAAAACGTGGGTCGGTCGCAGAATTTGATAGGCTCGAATTGCCATTTGAATCCGATGGAACAGTATTCGTGGAAATCGTGGTTTGGGCTCTCGGCGGTACCTTCATAGTTCCCTTGCAATCGGACAGTAATTGACGCAACTTTGTTTTCTCGCGGCTATCCACCGACAACCGCCAGCGAAACTTGACGCCAACCCAACTCTTTGCATACAAGCAGAGATTTTCACTCGGCAACCAGTCACTTGGGTCACGGTCACTTTTTGAACGATTAGAACTGGCACTCACCGCAATCAAGGACAGGGCGTAACCCTGGTCGTTTGCAAAACGCTCTCTCGTCGAACTGTCCCAACGCCAAGCACCCGAATCCCAGGCTTCTTTTAAGGGGACAAAATGATCAATGTCAAAGTTGCTCGAATTAGTCGTCGTTACACCGTCGTATTGGGACACCCACTTACCATTAACAACCTTGCAACCAACAACGGTCCCAGCCACTTTCTCATCAATGAGCACCTCTTCGCGGGTATCACAGCCATCGGAATCAAGGTCGGACCAATGCCGAAACAGCTCGCGGTTGTAGCCGGAAGTGACTTCATTAGAGACAGGGAGGGAGTTTAAAAGACGGATCGGATCAACACTGGATGCAGAGATCGCGGTGGGCGAGTAACCAAGTGTGATCGCAGCAATCAGTGCTAGCACTAAAAGTCGCGAAAAAGCAGCCTTGCGGACTGAGAACGCAAACATGTAACCCCCTTGCCATGAATTATAACAAGGGGGTTAACGAGGAACTAACCTTCGAGAGGAATACGAATTTCTTCGTCGCGGGCGATTAAATTTCCATCAGCATCGTAAATACTGATGATTTCGTCTTCAATAACCAAATCACCGTCGGCATCGAGTACATCGATTATCTCGTCGACTATCGAACCCCGTGGGCCCGTAGCAACGATGATCTCGTCTGCAACCGCTCCAACAACTTCACCATTTTCGTCGAGCACAATGTTGATTGACAAGTCGTCGCCGACTTCAATTTCATTTGGATCCACAATTTCGTTCTCCACGATTCCCGCTTTCATTCCACTCGAGTACTTGTTGGTCAAATTTTAGTGAGACGCACGTCGCGCACGTGATTGCGGGCTGCCATTGCGCCAGAATCATCAACGGCTACATGTGCCTTCCGTTCAGCAGCAACACGATCCTGGTAGTGCACGAGTTCAGCCTCGGTTCGCTCCTGATTCCAGCCAAGTTCAGCACCCATAATTTGAGCCACCTCTTCAGCCGCTTCCAAGCCTTGATCGGGTGTTTCAATTGATAGGTGTGTTCGCCGGGTCAAAATGTCGTCTATGTGCAGTGCACCTTCATGGGTTACCGCATATAAAGCCTCAACCCGCAGGTAGCCCGCTCCACCTGCTATCGGTTGGGCAAGTTCAGGACGGTACTTCAGGATCGAAACAAGGTCACCCACCATCGATCCATAACGGCCGAGCAGGTGTTCTATTCCTTTGGCGTTGAGCCCAAAGTTTTTTCCCGTTGCCCTCAACTCAGTTTGGACTTGATTAAAGTTTGTCGCGCCAATCAACAAAATATCTTCTGTTTCAGATTGGGGAACACCCTGTACAAGGCCTCGACTTTCGAGATCAACGATTGCGGCATTAACCGCGTCTTCGGCCATAATCCGATAAGTGGTGTATTTACCCCCGGCAATTGTTGTGAAACCAGGAACGCTCGTTTCAACAGCGTGCTCCCGGCTCAAGTCACTGGTTGCACCCTCTTTGCCCTTGATCAGCGGACGCAGGCCGGCATAGACGCCATCAATGTCGTCAACTGTGAGTTCCACATTAAGAACACGGTTAACATTTCGTAAAAGGTACTCAATGTCGGTGGCGCTCGCGGCCGGGTGATCAAGTCCCAGTTCCCAAGGAGTGTCCGTTGTTCCAATCAACCAGTGAGCGCCCCACGTGCGAATAAACAACACGCTGTCTTCGGCTCTGACAAATACCGAGACTTCCGAGTCAATCCGGTCACGTGGAACCAAAATGTGAACACCCTTTGACGCTTGTACCGAAAAGTCGGAAATGCCACCAGCCATTTTTTGCAGTGAGTCGGTCCACACTCCGGTTGCGTTGATAACCGTCTTGGCCGAGATGTGGAATTGACTTCCGTTTTCGAGATCCTTCACATTAACGCCATTGACCGCTCCAGTTTGGTCATGGGGGATACCAATAACTTTGAGTGCTGTAGCTGCCACAGCGCCATATGCGACCGCCGTTCGGACAAGTTCCAGCGTGTGACGCGAGTCGTCCACTTGGGCATCAAAAAACGAAATACCTCCGACCAAACTCTTCTTCGATAAACCGGCTGCGCGTTCAAGTACTTGTTTACGACTCAATTGTTTGTGCCGTGGGACTGCACCAGCTCCACCGATCGTGTCATACAGAAAAAGCCCCGCACCCATATATGCGCGCTCCCAAATTCGATGTTCGATCGGGTAAATAAATTCAATTGGACGTACGAGGTGGGGGCACAATTTTTCCAGCATAAGTCCACGTTCTTTAAGTGCCTCACGGACCAAGCCAAAGTTGAACTGCTCCAGGTAGCGCAGACCGCCGTGAAAAAGCTTGCCCGAACGACTCGATGTTCCAGCTGCCCAATCTCGCATTTCAATCAGCGCGACACTCAACCCACGGGATGCTGCATCAAGGGCGCACCCGGCTCCGGTAACCCCACCACCGATCACCAACACATCAAATTCTTGGTCGGCTAACGCGGCCAAAGCTCCTTCGCGCTGGCTCGGGCCAAGGATTGAATTCACTAATTCCACCTGTACATCCTCGCAGGTCACCAATAGTGCTCCCCTCCTATGTACACGAGTGAGCAGGATGAGCAACGATCAGTGATCCGATTAGAGTGGGATGGTGGTATCTGCCCGGCGCCTACTCGCAATTGGGTCAGCGCTCGTTCTTTCTGGAGTGGTCTGCGGACTGGTCAGTGTTCGAGCCGCCCCAGCCGCCCAAGCCGCAGGTGAACCCGAAACCCTGAGAATCGCCGGTGGTCCGACTTCGGCATTAGACCAAACCCCCGTTGAGCTCGATGCGGATCTGTACCTTCCCGAGCAGGTGCCCGCTCCAGCCGTTGTTCTGGCCCATGGTTTCGGTGGAGACAAGGCTGGCAGCGCCGATCAGGCCATAAAACTGGCACAGGCTGGGTTTGTGGTCTTGACCTACTCGGCCCGCGGATTCGGCGAATCGACCGGGCTAATCTCGATGAATTCGCCAGACTTTGAAGTCGCCGACGCTTCCCGGTTAATCGACTTTTTGGCCCAGCGAAGCGAAGTCACACAGGACGGTGACAACGACCCTCGCGTTGGGTTTGCCGGTGGGTCCTACGGCGGCGCACTCGCACTACTTATTGCTGGCTACGACGATCGGGTAGATGCGTTAGCTTCAGATATTACGTGGAATGATTTAGAGTCCTCGCTTTTTGGGCAAAGTATTCAAGGTTCAACACAACTCGGTGTGTACAAAAACTTGTGGACGGGTTTCTTTTTCAGTGTCGGCTTACGTAATGCCGATGGAAAAGTAACGCGCTGCGGAAGATTTAGCCCGCAATGGTGCAACGCTTACACGCAGTCGGCAACATCTGCCCAGGTCACCGATGTGAACCGCGCATTGATGCGGGAGTCATCACCCATCAGTATCACCGACAAGATCACCGCACCGTCGCTGATAAGTGGTGGACAGGCTGACTCGCTCTTTCCACTTGCTCAAACAAATGCCAATGCACAACAAATCATGACTGCATCTCCACAGACACCCGTGTCAGTTCTATGGCACGGCATGGGTCACGACGGCGGCACTAATGAACGTGATCGACTCGAAACTTCGATAATAAGTTGGTTCGAGAAGTACCTA
>CAMCYV010000082.1 GCA_945885645.1 Bifidobacterium breve
CCCAGTTCGGTCAAAGCAGCCACCAAGATTTCACCGGATGTATCAGCGCGAACGCCCTGGGCACCGCGGGTCGAAACGGTTATCACCTGCGCTGTGAATTCACTCATGCTCACCGTCTACTCGTTTTCACTGCGAATCCAGTGGCCTGATCGCCCACCCTTTTTCTCCAGTAACTCAACATATTCAATTCGTGCAAGTCGATCAAGACCCTTAACCATGTCAATGAGCGTTAAGGCCCCAACGGATGCAGCGGTGAGCGCTTCCATTTCGACTCCGGTTCGATCAGCGGTCTTGACCGTCACGGTGATCTCGGCACCTGATGTATCAAGTACCAAATTGACGTCGACACCGTGGATCGCCAGTGAATGACACAGGGGAATTAGGTCACTCGTCTTTTTGGTTGCCGAGATCGCGGCAATGCGCGCAACCGCGAGTGCGTCACCTTTCGGCATTTCCCCTGCATGTAGACGGGCAATCACTTCATCACTCAAAGAAACCCGAGAGCGGGCCGTGGCCGATCTTTCGGTAACACTCTTCGCTGTCACGTCCACCATGTGGGCATTGCCTTGATCATCGAGATGTGGGAATGCGCTCACGTTAAATCACCCCTCACATCAATCACCTGAACTTGCTCTCCACTGGCAATACTGTCAACACCCACTGGAATCACAATGAGGGCATCAGCTTGGGCTAGCCCGCCAAGAACATGTGATCCCTGCCCCGCCCCCACAAGTTCAACTTGATCTTCAGCCGTAAACCGACCTCGAGCAAACTGGACTTTGTTAACAGGTGATCGCAATTGACCCATCAAGGCTGCAGGGAACTGTGGGCGCTGCAACTCCTTCAATCCCCGCATCTTGCGAATTGCAGGGCGAATAAACACCTCGAACGACACATAAGCGCTCACCGGATTGCCTGGAAGCGTGATGATCGGGATCGCGGGATCGCCAACACTGCCGAAGCCTTGTGGCATTCCCGGTTGCATAGCAACTTTGTGAAACTGCGCAGTTCCTAATTTCACGAATGCAGACTTGACGGGATCATGGACACCCATGCTGACTCCGCCGGTTGTGATGATGAGGTCAGCTCGGTGCACCTGATCCTGCAAGATCTCAATCAATGTGTCTTCGTCATCTTTCGCGGGTGGTAAACGGTAGGCAACGGCTCCACTGTCATTAGCAACTGCCGTAATCAGGAAACTATTTGAATCAGAAATCAAACCGAATTTGAGTTCAGTTCCTGGTTCAACTAGTTCACTACCTGTGGCAATCACCGCAACTCTTGGTTTCGGGATCACTGAAATTACGCCGTGTCCCACCGCCGCGATCAAGGCTATCTGACGAGGGCCGATGAACGTGCCTTTTGTGAGCACCAGGTCCCCTAACTGCACGTCTTCGCCTTCATGACGAATACAACTTCCCAATTCAATGGACGCACGAATCTGGACGACCTCGCTGCCACCGTCAGTGCTCTCAACCGGGATAACGCTGTCCGCACCTGCCGGCATTGGGGCGCCGGTCATGATTCGGATTGCTTGACCACTTCGCAAAGTTTCCAAAGATTTGAACCCGGCAGGGATGTCGTCAATTACCGGCAGCGTCAGTGGAGCATCCTGACTGGCACCCACCAGATCCGAAGCGATAACCGCGTACCCGTCCATTGACGAGTTATCAAATGAAGGTAGTGGCCAGCGTGCATAAATATCTTGAGCTAGAACACACCCATTTGCATCTGCGATAGGCAATTCCATTGGCGGAAGTTCGCTGACACTGTCAAGAACGAGGTCAAGGTATTCCGCAACGCTCAGCATGGCTCAACTCTACGCTCTGGAACTCCACAACCTAAGGAATTGCCAAACTACGTCACATTTGCAAGCCTCTGAGGCAATTTTCTTGACAAGCCAATTGTCGACCCGACTGCGGGGGTCTCAATCTGCTGGTATCCTTGCCTAAATCACAAACTCAGGGGGTAGCCCATGTCGGTCGAAAGTGAAAAAGCAGCTGAGGTACTCCGTACCGTGTGGCAAGGAACCCCTGGAGCCATGACTGAAATGGATGAAGAATGCACGCCGAACAAGGTCTGTCGGAATATGAAAGACGTTTCATATGATGGCTTCGCCGAAGAAGGCGTAGACATGGCAACCGCATGGAAGAACAAGCTCGCGCGAGAAGGCAAGCTCGGTTCATCCTCTCTGGGTGACCTCGTTCTGGGCCAAGTGGACTAATTTAGATGGCGTTCGAAGAACTTACCGTTTCACAGCTCACCAGCGATCTGGCGGAACGCGGCTACATCGCCGATCGAGGTTTGGCGACATCACTATTACTTTCACTCAAACTCGGAAAACCTCTGCTCCTTGAGGGCGAGGTCGGTGTTGGCAAGACGGAACTTGCCCGCACTGTTTCCGCGATGCTGGGCCGAGAATTAATTCGACTGCAATGCTATGAGGGCATCGACATGCACCAAGCCCTCTACGAGTGGGACTACGCCCGCCAAATGCTCTTCGTGCGTTCCTTGGCCACGGACGACGCCTCTGACGAGCAACTTTTCGGCCCACGGTTCCTCCTCGAGCGACCACTACTCAAGGCCGTTCGATCCGGGGACCAATGTGTTCTCCTGATCGATGAAATCGACCGAGCCGACGACGAGTTTGAGGCATTCCTACTTGAACTACTGGGTGATTTCCAAGTCACCATCCCCGAGGTGGGAACGATTCAGGCGCAATCCCGACCTATCGTCATCCTTACTTCAAACCGAACTCGGGAACTTCACGACGCTCTCAAACGCCGATGCCTGTACACCTGGATTGGCTTCCCCGAAACCGAACGCGAAATCGAAATTGTCAAATCACGCCTCCCCGAGATCGGACCAGCTCTTGCAAATCAGGTCGTCCATGCTGTCAACCGACTCCGCGCGATGGATCTCGAGAAACTTCCCGGCGTTGCAGAAACTATTGACTGGGCGGAAAGCGTAAGCGCGCTAGGTGCAAAAACCCTTACCGCTGAAGTTGCAATTGACACCCTCGGTGCTGTCGTCAAGGATCGCGATGATTTGGAATTTGCCTCTCGAAGTATTCAGGATGTCATCTCTTAGCGGGTTCGACGAGCTTCTCGTGGAGTTCGGTCAAACACTCAGGTACGCAGGAATATCAATTGGTTCCGACGACATATTGACTTTCTGCTCAGGAGTTTCCGAACTCGACGTCAGCGATTTAATGGACGTCTACTGGGCTGGTAGAGCCACGATGCTACGGCGCCAAGATCAAGTTCCCATCTACAACACAGTATTTAGGCTATTTTTTCTCAACATCGAAGAAGCAAATACTGACGCCCGTAAACTCACCCTAAGGTCATCATCTAACGCCGGTGCCACACTTCAGATTCCGAATACTGAAGAGGGAATTCCCGGTGATATTAGCCCCGATGAAATCAAACTCGGATACCTGGCGAGCACCTCGGATGTGTATCGTTTCAAAGCTTTTTCCGAGTGTTCCGAAGACGAAATTCGCCAGGTACGAAAAATCATCTCTCGCATGCGCGTTACCCCACCCGTGCGCAGGACTCATCGGATGACCCGCAGTCGCAAGGCCGCCCGACTCGACCTTCGACGTATGGTGCGCGAGAGCATGCGCAAACTTGGCGAGCCCCGCGACCTTACGTACAAAAAGCGAAAAAACAAGTTACGTCCATTAGTACTGATCCTTGACGTTTCAGGCTCGATGGCCGACTACTCCCGCAACCTCCTGCAGTTTGCTTATTGTGCACGGCGCGCAAATGCCAAAGTTGATGTGTTTTGTTTTGGAACCCGCCTGACCCGCATCACACGGTCCCTGGATCGCCGTAACCCCGACGAAGCGATGCGTCTCGCTGGCGAATCGGTATTCGACTGGGACGGTGGCACCCGAATCGGTGACTCGATCAAGGAATTCACCAAAGATGCCCGCCGGTCACGACTTGGCCGTGGAGCGGTAGTTGTCATTTGCTCGGACGGACTTGACCGGGGTGAACCGGCGGCGTTATCACAAGCCATGGAAAGCCTTTCGCGAATTGCTTACCGAGTTATCTGGGTCAATCCACATAAGGGCGATGTCGTGGATTATGTACCTGCTTCCCTTGGCATGATTGTCGCTGAACCTTATATAGACGAGGTGTACTCAGGTCACAATCTTGCTAGCCTTGAGCACCTAGCAAATCGACTCTCGAAAGTGAGATAAGCGTGAGATTCAGTGTTTCTATTCAGGCTGAGGGTGACCGCGAAGTGACTCTCGAAGAAGTAGTGGAATTAGCCGATGCAGTCGCAGGATTGGACGGAATCGCATCCGGCTACGGCACCATGGGTTACGGCGCACAAATAGTTGTGGAAGCTGATGGCTCCAGTGAAGCTGCCGATAAGGCGATAAAACAGTTCGCGCAAGCTGTCGAAAAGACGTCACTTCCTATATGGCCGGTTACCAGTGTGGAAACCCTCGGCGAGGATGAAGACTTTGGCGACCTGGATAGTGACCTTCAGTGATTCGACTCGGTAGTTTGGCCGGTTACGCCTTTGAAGGCCCCCGGACCCTTGCCGGCAGGACCCCTCCAAAAGAGCCGGCTGTTTACGCCATCCTTACCAAGTCAAAGCCTGAGCCTTCACAGGAATTTTCAGTGATCTACGTGGGACATGCAGATGACCTTTCCCAAGTTGGGTTTCCTTTCAAGCATGCGAGAACAGCCGCATGGTTGGAGCGTGCTGGTGGCAAGTTCAACCTGCATGTGTGTTGGCTCAATGCACCCGGGAGCAACCGATCGCATCGGGAACAGATAACGCGCGATCTCGCTTCGGTTTATAACCCAAGCTGCAACGAAGAAAAGTTCGATAAAGCTTGGAAAGCCGAGTGGATTGGAACCTACGATGCCCCCGTTACTGATCCACTCACGACCGGTCGCAAGCCGAACTAATCGATGTCGACGCCCATGGCCTCGATCATGCGCGAGCGCCTAGTACCCATTGCTGGACGGTTGACGCCATCTGCTTCATGATCTTCGTGCACGAAAGTTGCTCCAACAACTATCCCCTCCCCCATGCCGTACAACAAGGGGAGCGCACCAGCAACAACGCGACCGGTGCTGTTTATTGAAGTGAGACCCGGTTCAATCAGTGCAGCATCTTTCTTAATTGCCCAGACTAACTCTGCCGACTCTTCGAGATTGGCAGCAACTTTCTTCAATTGAGACCCAACGATGAATAAGTAGATCGCTAACCCTGCAATAAGCAGAGCAACGTCAATGACCGACCACCACTGCAATGAACTCATGAGCGCACCTTGTCTAGTACTCGTCCGAGGAATAAATGATGTTCAAGACCCTCCGCCAACACTGCTTCCACTCCACCTGCGGTTACGCCAATGAGTGCGGTATCAGCGGTGTTGTTCTTGGCCGCTTCGAGGGTGGCCTTAATTTTTACCACCCGTGAGTGAATGCGATGCACGAATATCACGAGGAGTGTGAGAAGTGCGGCTACCGCCACAACAACCACGATCCCTAGAACGTTTGCGATCATCCATAACTGTTCAGTTTGAGCATCCATGTCAGCCTCCTAACCTTGTACGGCCGCGCTTGAGCCCAGCGATGACTGCCAATGCTGACGTTATTGTTTCGTTGAGACCAGCCAATCCCGCAGTATTTGTCTCAGCTTGTTCCAAGCCTGCGAGAATTTTGCCAGCCTGCGTACCGATTTTCCAGGCAATTACGAGAATCGGAATAACGAGTGCAACAACGACGAGGACGACTACAAGGCCAATGATGTAGCCGATTAGCCAACCCTCATGTCCGGTGAAATCCATGAATCCTCCTTAAATCGAATTTGCAAAGTCGCGGACAGGGGCCAAACTGGCGTTAACCGATGCCACAACCGGAACGACCGTCGAAGTCTGGGCAGCAATCACCTGAACCCCGCCGTCGAGCGTGTCCAAAGTCTTCGCGGTCGCGGAAAGGTGGCCGATCGCGCGAGAAAGACCGAGTGCGGCAGCACCGATGATTAGTGCTCCAAGAATGAGCGTAATAACTGCATCAATTGGCATAACTTTCTCCTATCCCAGCAACTTAGAAACCGGACCGGCATAGCGCACCGCGCCATTGGCTACTTCTTTGATTACATCATCTGTTGTTGCAAGCAACTCTGGCGTGTTGTGCAATGCACCAATGAGTGCAACACCGCCAGCAAGCGTGTCTTGCGCGGCAGCGCGAATTTGCTCGAGTGCTGCGAGTAACCGGCTAAGCAAGATCACAAGCAATGGCACCACGACAATGAGGAGAATTAGATTTCCCAACATCCACCGACTCATTTAATTTACCTCCGGACTAACGGCTAGGTGCTGATTGATAGGGCAGGAAGAAACGTGCAAACACCCGTTTTGCGGCCATGGAAAATGCACTGAAACCGATCGCGAGACCGCTGGCCGCTTTTGGCCCCCCAACAGACATTGGATCGCGACCCTCGGCGATAGCGGTCATCCGCATTTTCATAGATCCCGCGGTTTGGGTCACAAGTACCCCGGTGAAGTCCTTGACCAATCCGCGACCGTACTGAGCAGCGGCGCCCGAAATGGCAAGGTCCATGCTCATGTT
>CAMCYV010000083.1 GCA_945885645.1 Bifidobacterium breve
TTTGATAGTAAGCAACAAATTCACATTCGGCAAACTCAAACATGGCTAATCAGTGAAAGTTCATGAAAAATCCACATTTCGTGTCGTTTTTCACATGAAATCTGGGCAGAAACGTGACACAGAACACAAAGCTCAGGTAGGTGTGAACCCTCCCTGTTGTTTATGAAGTTACCCCCGTGTAAATGAGTATTGCCCCAAATATGAAGAACAGGACTGCCGCGCCGATCTTGATGACCTTTTCCGGCAACGCCTTTCCAAGGAGTACACCAACACCGATTGCTAAAACGTCCGCGGCAACCATGCCCAGCGTTGAACCAACCCAAGTACCAAACCAACCTTCAGTTGTAGCAAGGGTGACCGTTGCGAGCATTGTTTTGTCACCAAGCTCAGCTAAAAGGAAGGCTATCGCGACAGCAAAGAATGCGGGTCGGTTCGAGCGGGCAGCCTTTGATTCCTCGTCTTCACTGAGTTTGTCACCGCGTAAGGTCCAAAGGCCAAAAAAAACAAAAGCTAGTCCGGCCGCAATATTGATGGGACCGACTGGCAGGGCAAGCCCAATGACGTTACCTAAAGCAACCGAGAACAAATGAACGATCGCGGTCGCAACCGTGATCGCAGCGACCACGGTCCAAAACTTGTACCGAGTCGCAAAAGTCATCGCCATTAGTTGAGACTTATCACCCAATTCAGCGACAAAAATTACGGCAAAACTCAACAGGAAGGCGTCCATGTATCTGAGGCCCTCCTGCTATTGGCAAACTTGGGGAACCCGACTGTACCGAGTGCGAGCTCGCTTTGCCCGGCTGGCCAACCAAGTCTCAGCCCAAAATTACGTGGCGCACAGACGCCCAGTAATGTTGCGTTCGTTCTTGAGCCCGCTCAGGACAAGCCTCTGTAGCTCAGTGGTAGAGCAACCGCCTTGTAAGCGGTAGGTCGTCAGTTCAATCCTGACCGGAGGCCCTTCTGTTGGGTCGGTATAACTTTTTGTTTAAACAGGTACAGGCCTACGGAACGGGTAAACACGTTTACCGGCGACATCTGGCAAGAAACAGTGAAACGATTTGATTGACATGCAACTACACTGGCAACATGTCACATGAACCCAAGGAACAATTAGAGAAGTCACACGAGGGCATGTCCCAAGATGAAGCCCGACACGAAGAAGATGTGAAGCACCACCCACACGGAGAGCAAGCGGAAGAAGAATAGGGATCCGCTTACTGGTAATTACGCGCGCGGAACATGTCTTGCAATACAACGGATGCGGCAACAGATGCGTTCAAGGATTCATTTCCCTTCGCCATTGGGATGTTGACCAACCAGTCACAACTCTCCTTGACCAAGCGGGATAGCCCGGCACCTTCAGCACCAATCACAATTACTATCGGATCCCTCCACGTGTCCGCTTTGATTTCCTGCAGTGGTGTTGCACCTTCGGAGGCAAGTCCGATAACGGTGAAGCCAACTTTTTGAAGTGCGATCAGAGAGCGGTTCAGGTTGGTGACTTGGGCAACCTTGATTCGTGTGAGCGCTCCAGCAGAGGACTTCCAGGCCGTTGCCGTCACGCCAACGCTGCGTCGCTCGGGGAGGAGAATTGCTTCGGCGCCAAATGCTGCAGCCGATCGAGAAATCGCTCCAAGGTTACGCGGGTCGGTCAGACCATCACAGGCAATAATGCAACGAGAAGATTCAATTGATTTAAGGTCGGCGTACTTGTATTCGGGAACAGTGAGAACCAAACCTTGGTGCACACCACCGTCGGTCATGCGATCCAATTCTGCGCGCGGCACCTCCATGAGCGGGATCCCTAAAGCCAAGGCAGCTTTCATCGCCTCGCGCCAGCGGTCATCAGTGTCCGCTTTTGATTGAACGTACAGGGCATTCGCCGGAACTTTCGCGCGTAAGGCTTCAACAACTGAGTTACGTCCCATGAGCAAACTGGCAACCCGAGCTTTGGTCCGCTCAACCCTGCGGCCACCACTTCCTTCAGGGTTAGTTGCAGCGCGACGTTCCGCCGCTTTTTTTTGCTTGGCCTTGGGGTGATGCGGGCGATCAACCGCCTTGGGTGTTGGCCCGCGGCCACCGAGCTTGTCTTTGCGGTTCCCACCAGAGCCCGTGCTTGCACCCTTCTTGGAACCTGGGTTACGCATTGCACCGCGACGTTGGGAGTTACCAGCCATTAGTTCGAGTCCTTAGATTGCGGGGCGCGAATACTAAATCGCACACCCTCTTTTGTGTCTTCAAGAGCAATACCAATTCGATCCAGTTCATTTCGAATCGCATCTGCTGCTTCAAAGTCTTTGCGTGCACGTGCATCGGCTCTTTGGTCAATCGCCACCTGCACGAGTTGCCCGATAATTTCTTGGTTCCCTGACTGCTCCTGCTTCCATTGAGCGTCCAAGGGGTTCATGCCCAGCACGTCGAGCATGCTGACAACACAGATCAGATCCCCTTTGACCGCTTCGGCATTGCCTTCAGCCAGCTTGGAATTTGCCGCTCGAACAACCTCATGAATTACCGCAATAGCGTTGGGGACACCGAAATCATTATTCATTTCCGAATCGAACTTCTCTGCTCGCGCAGTGCCGTCAACCTCAACTTCAGAAAGATTCAGCGCTTCCATCGCTCGGGTAACAAATCCACGAATTCTTTCAAAACCTATCCCTGCTTCTAGAACCGCCGAGTCAGAGAACTCCAACATTGAGCGGTAATGCGAGCCCGCCAAGTAATAACGCAGGTGAAGTGCTGGGATCCGAGTCAGCACTTCACTCACTAACAGTGAATTGCCAAGTGACTTACTCATTTTCTCACCGGCGGTCGTCACCCAAGCGTTATGCATCCAGTACTGGGCGAACGGATCACCTGCAGCTTTTGACTGGGCAATCTCGTTTTCGTGGTGCGGAAATATCAAATCAATTCCGCCACCGTGAATATCAAATGACGTGCCTAAATATTTGCGTGCCATTGCTGAACATTCGATATGCCAACCGGGACGACCAGGACCCCACGGTGTGTCCCAGTGTGGTTCATCCGGTTTTGCGGCTTTCCACATTGCGAAATCACGCGGATCACGTTTACCGAGCGCGACCGCGTCATTGGCCGCCAACATGTCATCAATTTTTTGGCCGCTCAGAGATCCATAGGAAGGATCTGATCGAACATCGAAGTACACGTCACCCGCTTGCGCGTATCCGTGATTTGCATCAATGATCTCCTGCATCATGTCGATCATTTCGGGAATGTGACCGGTTGCGCGCGGCTCAGCCGTTGGCGGAAGGCACCCCAGTGCATCGTATGCAGCCGTGAATGCGCGCTCATTCTTAAAGGCAACAACCCAATAAGGAACGTCATCGTGCCCAGCATTATGAATGATTTTGTCGTCAATGTCGGTCACGTTTCGAACGAATGTGACGTCGTAGCCTGCAGCGGTGAGCCAGCGCCGGACAACGTCAAAGGCGATCCCACTACGAATATGACCAACATGCGGCGGTGCCTGAACTGTCGCTCCACATAGATAGATGCCAACTTTGCCACTCTCAAGGGGGACAAAATCCCGCACTGTGCGCGTTGAAGTGTCATAAATGCGTAAACTCACCATGCGAACATTACTAGTGCGAGAATTTTGGCTTGAAAACGCTTATTTTCCCATGACGCTGGCAACAGCGATTGCGGCAATTCCCTCACCGCGACCGGTGAGTCCAAGCCCATCGGTTGTGGTTCCCGAGACTCGGACAGGTGCACCGATAGCTGCACTGAGCACGTCCTGGGCCTCCTGCCTTCGAGTTCCTACTTTTGGTGAATTACCGATCACTTGAACTGAGACGTTCACAATTGAGAAGTGAAGCCCGGTGACCATTCGAGCGACATGGGACACCAGGCTCACACCGGAAGCATCGGCCCACTGGGGATCCGCAGTTCCAAAAACTGAGCCGAGGTCACCAAGGCCAGCTGCTGACAAAAGTGCGTCACAGATCGCGTGGGATGCAACGTCGGCGTCTGAGTGACCGTCGAGTCCCGGCTCGCCTGGCCAGAGTAACCCGGCAAGCCACAATGGCCGGCCAGGAGCGAATGCGTGAACATCCGTGCCAATTCCTATGAACGGGTGTTTAGGTGATGGCACCGCTTGCCCTTCTTTTGGCAATAATCGTTTCGGCGATGGCAAGATCAAATGGGCGCGTGATTTTCATTGCTTCAATGTGGCCTTCAATTACTTTCACTTTGATTCCCATTGATTCAACGAGTCCAGCGTCATCAGTGAATATGCCTTGTGATTCATCGAGTTGCGCGTGAGCACGCTGCAATAGTTCACGATCAAATCCTTGTGGGGTTTGAATTGCACGCAGCGAATTACGATCAATTGTTGAAAGTACGTCACCATCAGTATTCACTTCTTTGATGGTGTCTGTTACTGCCAATCCGGGAACCACTGCCGGGTTTCCCGCTCGAACCGAGGCGACAATGGCAGTTACCAATTCAACGGGGACCAGGGGACGAGCCGCGTCATGAACGAGCACCACGTCAACGTCTACAGGTAGTGCGATGAGCGCCCGGGCGACGGATTCTTGCCGAGTATCACCACCGGCAACCACGCTGACTTTGTCAGAGAAACTTTGCTGGGCAAGAAGTGCGCTTACAGATTCAACGTCACCGGGCGGTGCGGCAACGACGACGAGATCAACACTTCGCGCGGACGCCAGCACACTGACTGCATAGATAAGAATGGGGACACCGGAAATCTCGCGTAAGGCTTTGGGTTCTCCCGGACCAAGTCGTTCACCACGACCTGCCGCCGGGACAAGTGCCGCGGTGCGATTCACTTTCCCAACTTTCTTAGGAAGCTAAGACCTCATCGAGTATTTCTTCAGCCTTTACTTCATTGGTTTTTTCAGCCAACGCAAGTTCGCTCACCAAGATCTGGCGGGCTTTAGCCAACATGCGCTTCTCGCCTGCGGAAAGTCCACGATCCTGCTCGCGACGCCACAGGTCACGAACCACTTCGGCGACCTTGATGACATCACCTGATGAAAGTTTTTCGAGATTGGCCTTGTAGCGACGGCTCCAGTTGGTGGGTTCCTCGGTATATGGCTGTCGAAGCACGCTGAATACTCGATCCAGTCCTGCTGCGTCAACAACGTCACGAACACCCACTAAGTCGACATTGTCGGAGGGGACTCGAACAGTGAGATCCCCTTGGGCTACGCGGAGTACTAAGTACTCGCGATCCTCACCCTTGATTGTCCGCATTTCGACCGCTTCGATGAGTGCGGCCCCGTGATGGGGATAAACGACAGTCTCGCCGACCTTAAAAGCCATATGGATGAGCCCCTTTCAGAGAGCCCAACTTTACCACGGTGACTTCAGCCCGCCTTCGGCAGTGAGAGGCTCCCCTAAGCGCATGAGGGAATCCCCAGCGCGATTGGAGTACTCCGAGGTCATCCTTGTATCCTGACATCGTGAAGCGACCCGCCGAGATTTACCGTCCAGCCAGACTCCGATCCATTTATGTGGCGGCTGCCGGGCTCACCCTGCTTTCGCTGGCCCTCACGGGGTGCTACAACGGCCAACAGGCGACCACCAATGTGCAGGCAACCCAGCCTTCAGGCAACGGAAATACTCTTCGAGCTGGCCAAATCACCGTAGATAATGCCACCGCCGTCCAAGACGAGTCAGGCAATGCCACGATCCTCATGCGAATCACCAATCAAGGTCTCGAATCTGACACACTGATCGCTGCCGCGGTGGGTGAACAGCCCGCAACGATCACCCCAGGGCCAGTTGAGATTGCACCGGGTGAGTCAATTTCATTTGCCTGGGATGCCACACATTTTGTGAATCTCCCAGGGCTCAACGCAACGATGAGTTCCTATGTCCCCTTAGGGCTTCAGTTTGTCACTGCCGGCATTGCCGAGACTGACATCTTGGTTGTTCCACCAACCGGTATTTATGCCGGCATCCTGCCCTAGTGAGGGAACCCGTTTAAACGTACGCCGCAACCATCACGGTCAAAATAGGCGCAATAATCAGTGCCGGCAGTAGATCAGCAACAGCAACGGACTTGATTCGCAAAATACGCAGGCCCACACCGATCAATAGCACTCCGCCGGTTGCAGTTACCGAGGCAATCATTGCGCTCGACAGGAACGGTCCAACAAATACAGCAAGGATTGTGAAAAATCCTTGGACAACGCCTACAGAGATCGCCGCGGCCATCACCCCCCAGCCGAGTGTGGCTGCGAAAGCAATAGATGTGAAACCATCAAGTGATGCCTTAAGGGCCAACTGGTCAATTCCGGTGCCCAGTCCGTCCGAGAGAGCGCCGAGAATCGCAAGTGGCCCGATACAGAAAATCAAACTCGCGTCGACGAAGCCTTCAATGAATCGAGCCCGACCAGCCGAACTTTCACCCCGTGAAAATTTAGTCTGAAACCATCCACCAATAGATTCAAGACGAGATTCAATGCGAAGAAATGAGCCAAGAATCCCGCC
>CAMCYV010000084.1 GCA_945885645.1 Bifidobacterium breve
TCGTGACTGATCTCCCTGATGGCTCTAATGGGATTAGCAAGGCTGAGGTCACGCATGACGGCGCCTGATTCAATCATCGAAAGCACCAAATGCGCCGAAACGACTTTAAGTAAATTCGTTGTGTCACTCATATTGCTGTCGCCAACTATGACATGAAGGCGTCGGTAAAGGTCAGCATCCGCGTGCGGTTCATCCCGAGTGTTGATAATTGGTCGCGATCGAGTCGTTGCACTGGATACGCCTTCCCAAATGTGGTCGGCTCGCTGACTAACTGCGTACGTTGATCCGCGCGGTGTCTGCACTACTTTGCCGGCGCCGACCAAGATTTGTCGACTGATCAAAAATGGTATGAAGACCTGTGCAAGATTTGCAAAGTCGGTTGATCGATCGATGAGATAATTCTCATGGCAACCGTATGAATTCCCTGCCGAATCTGTGTTGTTCTTAAAGAGATAAACATCACCGAAAATACCCTCTTGAACCAGCCGCTCCTCTGCCTCAATGCTTAAGCCTTCAAGTATTCGTTCGCCGGCTCGATCCTGCGCGAGTAGTTCAATGAAGTCATCACATTCAGCCGTCGCGTATTCGGGGTGTGACCCAACATCTAAGTAGAGCCTGGATCCATTTGACAGAAAGACATTGCTGCTGCGACCCCAACTAACGACGCGACGAAACAGATACCGAGCAACTTCATCGGGACTGAGACGCCGCTGACCCTTGAAAGTGCAGGTAACACCGTATTCCGTCTCGATGCCAAAAATTCGGCGCTGCATAGCGAAGTCGCTTCCCTAACTCAATAATTCTGTTATCAATTCGGCGGAGCACCGACTGAAGCGCCGGCCGTCACCTTTTCTGCCCAACACGGCAACCTCCAAAGAAGTAATGTCAGGCTTGGCTTCTGGGTAGAGTGCATTGACGGCAGCCTGTAACGTGTCCTGGGCGCTTGCGCCAATTTTCCAGTTCTCTTCCATGTGGGTCCCCACAGTCTCACTGTCGCCGCCCATGCAGATAAATCCAGCTTGATCGTGAACTGACCCATCAAATGAAATACGGTATAACTGATCTTGATCGGGTGTCGCACCTACTTGGGCAACTGCGATCTCAACTTCAAATGGCTTGGCAGCCTCAATAAAGATACTCCCCAGAGTCTGGGCGTATGCGTTGGCAATGGTTCGAACGGTTACGTCGGCTCTGTCGTAGGAGTAACCGCGAGTGTCAGCAAGACGCACTCCCGCCACCCGCAAGTTTTCAAATTCGTTGTACCGACCAACTGCAGCAAAACCAATACGGTCGTAAATCTCACCAATTTTATGCAGTGCGCGTGAAGGGTTGTCCGCAACGAAATAAATTGCGTCACTGGCACTGGCCACAATTACGGATCGGCCTCGAGCGATTCCCTTACGGGCAAACTCTGCTTTGTCGGCGATGATCTGCTCGGGTGAGACGTAGTACGGCATACTCATGCTGAATCCCGACCCTTAGTTAGATGCGCTCGAGGACCATTGGGTTCTGTGGAACGCCGCTGGAGCATCGCTTGGGAAAGTTGGGCAATGCGATCGTTGTCAATTTCTCGGACTCCGTTTGGTCCAGCAGTGTAAATCACCGGAAAAATTCCACGGCTTATATCGGGCCCACCCGTTGCGCTGTCGTCGTCGGCAGCATCAAATAATGCTTCGATTGCCGCAGCAATGGCTTCGTCCTCGCTTTGATCAAGTGCGTTTATCTTTTTGAGTGCCCCTCTTGCGAATTGTGATCCAGAACCAACCGCGTAAAAATCATGCTCCTCGTAGCGACCACCGGTAACATCGTAAGAAAATATGCGACCCTCGTTCAATTCGCTATCGAAACCTGCAAAAAGAGGAACTACTGCCAATCCTTGCATCGCGAGTCCAAGATTGGAACGCAATAGGCTTGAGAGCCGATTGGCTTTGCCGTTCAACGACAAAGAGGTCCCCTCAATTTTTTCATAATGCTCGAGCTCGACCTGAAAAAGGCGGACGAGTTCCAAGGCGATTCCTGCCGAACCCGCAATACCGATCAATGAATAGATGTCTGCTGGGAACACTTTTTGAATATCGCGCTGCGCGATGATGTTTCCCATTGTTGCCCTGCGATCCCCGGCCATAAGTACACCATTGGAATGGCGCAGGGAAACAATTGTGGTTCCATGCGGTGCAAGGTGCTCGGACGATGGTCCCATCGAGATTGAATTGGGAAGCTTCCCCTGGGATTGCAAGTGTGAGGCAAACGAGGACTCCGGGTTCACTGGCCACCTTTTTGAACAAACGACTTAACGAAATCCTCAGCATTGACTTCCAAGATCTCATCGATTTCATCAAGGAGTGAATCCACGTCACTATCCAATTCAGCATTATTCCTCGTCGAAGTTACCGAGCCGTCCTGCTCTACCTGTTCTTCGTCCCGACGGGATCTCTTTATCTGGTTGCTGTCATGGGATGGCATGGGCTCAGCCTAACTGCTAGCCGTGGGACCGCAACGAATTGAGTAGGTCCGCTGCACTCTCATTTTGGTCGAGAAGGTCCTGTATCGATGCCCGATTCCCCTTTCGCGGCTCGAGGGTAGGTATCCGAAGGAGAGTATCTCCACCTGTATCAAAAACGATGCTGTCCCACGAGGCCGCAGCAACATTCTGTGGGTACCGCCTTACGCACTCCCCACGGAAGTACGCCCGGGTGTCGTGTGGGGCTTCAGTGGTCGCAAGCTCGACCTGATCGTGGGTGAACAGTGTGTCGATTACCCCTTTGTTCATGAGTTTGATGGCGATTCCTCGGGCTGGATCAATATCGCTGTATTGCAGATCAATCAGCGATAAACGTGGACTGTCCCAGCCAAGGGAATCGCGATCACGGTAACCCTGCATTAACTGAAACTTTGCGATCCAGTCAATGTACCGAGCGGCCACTGCATGCTCCCCCGTTTGGTCGTTGAGGGAATCCAAGGTCTGTTGCCACAATTCAAGAATTTCAGCACTATCCGGATCCGGCTCGGAGTGCGTGTATAGATGAGAACGAACAGCATCAAGATATGCGAATTGAATGTCTATCGCCCTCATCGACATCCCATTTGCCATCGGAAGCACACCTTTCATCGAGGTGTCATAAGAAACTTTGGACATTGCAGCAACGGGATTCGCCAAATCAAATTGAGAAAAATCCTCAAAGCCGGACTCAATCAGAGCCAAGATGAGTGAAGTGGTACCCATCTTGAGCATGGTGGCTTTCTCTGACATGTTTGCATCACCCACAATGACATGCAGGCGTCGGTATTTTTCCGGATCCGCGTGCGGTTCATCGCGGGTGTTAATAATGGGGCGCTTTAAGGTGGTTTCTAAGCCGACCTCAGCTTCAAAATAATCGGCTCGCTGAGAAATCTGAAATTCCTTAACCGTTCCTTCCTGACCGCGACCGAGTCGGCCGGCACCGGTAAAAACTTGCCGAGTAACAAAAAACGGAGTCAACAGTCGAACGATGTTTGTGAATGGTGTCTGACGAGCCATTAGGTAATTCTCGTGGGTTCCATAGGATGCGCCTTTGTTGTCCACGTTGTTTTTGTACAACTTGATTTGCGCAGCATCAAACTTTGGAGCAAATAATGCTGCTTGATGCATGATCACTTCACCCGCTTTGTCCCAGAGCGCCGCATCACGCGGATTCGTCACTTCAGGGCTTGAGTACTCTGGATGAGCGTGGTCCACATATAGTCGAGCCCCATTTGTCAGGATTATGTTTTCAAGACCAAGTTCCATGTCATCGGTCAATTGACTCGGGTCAGCATCTGCGCGACTCTGATCAAAGCCGCGAGCATCACGCAATGGGGACTCACGGTCATAGTCCCAACGTGCGTGCAATCCTTGGTCAAGCCCACTCAAGCGCGCATAGGCACTGACAATATGTGAACTGGTAACCATGGCATTCATGGTTGGGTGCGCGGGCACGGTTATCCCGTATTCGGTTTCAATTCCCATTATCCGATTAACACTCATGACAACCTTTAATTCTCAAGTGCCTATCGGCAGTGGATATCGAAGGAACAAATGACTACAGGTATTGACCGGTATTGGACAGCGTCCGGATCGAACGACCCGGTTCAGTACCTTTTTTACCTTCAATCAGGGTACGGATAAAGACGATCCTCTCCCCCTTCTTCCCCGAGATACGAGCCCAGTCGTCAGGGTTAGTCGTATTTGGCAGGTCTTCATTCTCGCGGAACTCATCAATGCAGGCATCGAGAAGGTGCTGAACGCGAATCCCACGCTGACCGGATGTCAGGTAATCCTTGATCGCAGATTTTTTGGCTCTCGCTACGACATTTTCAATCATGGCACCCGAATTGAAGTCCTTGAAATATAGAACTTCCTTGTCGCCATTGGCGTAGGTGACTTCCAGAAAACGATTCTCGTCCATATCGGTGTACATGCGCTCGACCGCCCGAGCGATCATGTCGGCGGCCGTCGCATCGCGATCACCCGAGTGCTCGGCTAGATCCTCTTCATGCAGAGGAAGATCTGATGTGAGGTATTTCGAGAAAATAGCAGCAGCAGCCTGTGCATCAGGTCGTTGAATCTTGATCTTCACATCAAGACGACCAGGTCTCAAAATCGCCGGATCTATCATGTCTTCACGATTACTCGCACCGATCACAATTACATTTTCCAAACTTTCAACACCGTCAATCTCGCTCAGTAATTGCGGCACAATTGTATTTTCAACATCGCTGCTAACGCCCGTTCCGCGTGTCCTGAAAAGCGAATCCATTTCGTCGAAGAACACAATTACAGGCATGCCTTCAGAGGCCTTTTCCCGAGCGCGTTGAAAAACGAGGCGGATATGGCGCTCCGTTTCACCAACGTACTTATTCAGAAGCTCTGGGCCCTTAATATTGAGGAAGTAGGAGCGCCCCTCCCCCATTCCCGTCTTCTCCGCAACCTTTTGGGCTAATGAATTCGCAACTGCCTTGGCAATGAGAGTCTTACCGCAACCGGGAGGACCATAAAGCAAGATCCCTTTTGGCGGCCTGAGCTTGTGTTCCAGGTATAAATCGGCATGTAGATACGGCAACTCAACGGCATCACGGATCGCCTCAATCTGTTCACCGAGTCCACCAATATCCTCATAGTGGATGTCGGGAACTTCTTCAAGAACGAGTTGTTCAACCTCAGCACGAGCAATTTTTTCTACAGCCACTCCATTGCGCATGTCGCATAGGAGCGTGTCCCCCGCACGAAGTTTCTGATCAATGAGGGGCTGCCCGAGTTTGATCACCCGTTCTTCGTCAGAGTGTGCGACCACCAAGGCGCGGTTTCCATCAATTCTTTCTTTCAGAACAACTATTTCACCGGTTTCGTCATATTCCCGGATGCTGACAATATTCATCGATTCATTGAGGAGAACTTCGCGCCCAAGCACCAATTCGGCAATATCAATCGTGGGACTTACTCCCACCCGTAATTTCTTCCCTGAGGCCATGATGTCTGCGGTCGCGTCATCGTGGGCGACCAAAATGGTGGCGAAACCACTTGGGGGCTGGCCCAGTCGATCCACTTCCGTTTTCAGTGAGACGATCTGTTCACGTGCATCGCGCAATGTCGAGATGAGACGCTCATTATGGTCCCGCGCAGCAGCCAACTCACCCTGAATCTGAGTCAGATTGGGGTTTTGCTCCATGCGGCCACCATTCCTTTACGTCCTTGAAGGGTCAGTCTGCGTTTCCCTATAACACCATAACCCGATTAGTCGTTTTCGGCGACCGAAGTGGGCGTGGTTTCGTCAAAAGTATTTTCTCCCCCGGGTCCGTGGTAGTCCACTCCATAAGCTCCGGGCGCTGGGCGGCGCTTTCGATCAAGTGTCGGGCCGTTCATCAATCTGGTGGCAACGAGGAAACCCGTATGGCCGTTCATTTTGTGGTCGGGTCGCACGGAGAGGCCATCCAGATGCCAGGTGCGCAGCAGGCTTTCCTCTGCACGTGGTTCAGTCCAAACATTACGCACCCTGATTGTTTCCACCAGCCGAGACAACTGCGTGGTAGTTGCGACATAGGCCACTAGCGCCCCACCTGGGCGCAATGCGCGCTCCACCACCTCGAGACACTCCCACGGCGCCAACATGTCTAAAACAACGGAGTCATACGAACCGGGGTCGGGTTCGCATTCGGCCAGTTCGTCGACCTGCAAGGACCATGATGCCGGAAAACCACCAAACCAACGACAAACATTTTCAGTGGCGACTTCAGCAAAATCTTGACGGCGTTCAACGCTGACAACCAGACCGGTGATTCCTGCACTACGCAACAGTGAACACGTTAACGCTCCTGAACCCACTCCGGCCTCAAGCACGCGCGAACCCTCACCGATATCGGCCAGGCCAACGATTCGTGCAGCATCTTTTGGATAGACAACGGTAGCGCCTCTGGGCATTGACAGTACGTAGTCGTCTAGTGCCGGGCGCAAAACTTGATATGCGATAGC
>CAMCYV010000085.1 GCA_945885645.1 Bifidobacterium breve
ATTACGCCGGTCACTGAAGTGACCTTCCCGGTAGCCAACTGCACGGCGCGATCCGCCACTTTATCCGGATCTTTTGCTTGAGGTATGGGCTCGATTACATGGGTGCCGTCTTCCTCAAAGTCCAGATCAGCAGGAGCATCAAATATCACCGGTAAACCAGCTGCCCTAACTGCCTTACCACCGGCAAATGGCGAAGTGAGTAGCGCAAGCCCTGGCTGGATGTTTTGCAGTTCGCGACTAAGCGCCAAGGCCAATTCGGGTGACCTTGCTATGTGTCCGTAAAGGGATCCGTGAGGTTTCATATGGGTCATCGGGACACCCTCAGCATTGGCAATCCCCAATAAGGCTCCAGTTTGGTAGGCAACGTAATCGAGCACCGACTGATCACTGAGGGCCATAGCCCGTCGTCCAAAACCCCAGAGGTCTGGGTATCCGGGGTGGGCTCCGACATTTATCCCTAATTCCCGGGCTAGCTGTACAGACTTGCGCATATTAGCTGGATCCCCGGCATGAAACCCGCAAGCAATATTTACTGTTGTCACCCAAGGGAGGACATCGGAATCCGATCCGAGTACCCAACGGCCAAAACTCTCACCCGCGTCAGCATTAATGTCAATCATTTGGGTGGCCATGGCTCGCTCACTTTCATCTAGGGCAGATAAATTAGATCCAGGTACTGGGTCAGCGAGATTCGATTTGTGTTAGCGCGGCACCCAATGTGGACACGAAAATATCTGCATGCTCTTTTCCAAAAACCATCGGGGGCTTAATTTTTAGCACGTTGTCGTATTTACCGGTGGGATAGTTGAACACTCCATTGTCCTTAAGAATTTCACAAATCTCTTTTGCTTGCTCGGTCGCAGGGGTTCGCAAGAGCGGATCAGTAACTAACTCCACGCCCATGTAAAGCCCATGGCCGCGGACATCGCCAATCATTGGGTGCAGCTCGCGTAGGGCCGTTAACTCAGCAATCAGATAATTCCCGACCTCTAGTGCCCGTTCCTGCAACCCGTCACCTTGAACTATGTCAAGTACAGCGGTCCCAATCGCACAGGATGCAGGATTACCAGCGAAGGTGTTGAAATACTTGACGCCGTCATCAAAGGCATCGGCAATTTCACGCGTCGTGACCAACGCGGCAATCGGATGCCCGTTTCCGAGTGGCTTACCCATCGTGACAATGTCAGGAACAACTCCTTGGGCTTCAAACCCCCAAAAATGCGAGCCAAATCTGCCGACCCCAACCTGAACTTCATCGGAGATACAAAATGCACCAACGGCCCGCGCGGCGGCAAAGGTGGCTTTTAGGTAACTAGGGGGAAGCACAATATTGCCGGCTGTACCCATAAGTGACTCGGCGATAAATGCGGCCGGTGGTCTACCTTCAGCTTCCAGGCGCTTAAAAAGTGCTTCCGCGTCGGCAGCATATTTCAAGCCCGCATCTTCATCGTCATACCTGTATGAACCGCGAAATCTATCGGGAGTTTCGAGTTCGTGGGTGGTCGCTGGGGTTCCGCGACCGCCGGGGCCCTTATATCGATTCGGGCTTACGCCCATTACCGCTGTTGTATTACCGTGATAGGCACCGTCAATAACGGCTACATCTTCACGCCCAGTAATCTGCCGTGAAATTCGCAAAGCCAGATCATTGGCCTCACTGCCAGTGCAAACGAAGAAGACAACCTCGAGGGGCTTAGGCAATGTCTCAACAATGCGCGCGGCATAGGAGGCAATACCTTCATACATAAATCTGCTGTTGGTGTTCAGCCTCGAAAGTTGCCGGGTGGCCGCCGCCACAACACGCGGCTCCGCGTGGCCAACATGTGTGACGTTATTAATGACATCCAGATAACCCAGGGCGTCCTCGTCATAAAACCACACCCCACGACTTCGTACTAGATTTGGCGGGCGCTTGAAGTAGGCACGCTGTGATCTCGCTAGACGCTGATCACGAACCGCCAGAACTTGATCCACGGTTAGCTTTTGCTCTGGCGCAAACTCGGTAACAATTCCTAAGAGAACCGCTGGGTCAATACACTTCTCATTCCAAGCGGTGCGCTCACTTGGCGAGATGAAAACCTGCGCATCAGTGAGAGCGGTTTCTTGATCGGTGAGGGCTTGGATAAACACGATCGGACCAACCCCTGAGGTTTGATCATCCCAACCAACAACAGTGCCAACGGTGTCACCAACTTCAAGCACGGAACCAATAACGTGGCTGGTTGCAAGCCCGAACCACCTGGTCCAAATTTTCCCGTTAGCACCGGCCGACGCCGCGCCTTCGTGCACAATTGTGATTACACCCGCTGAATCCAGTCCTACAACCGTGCCAGGCAGCGGTGTAACAACGGCCTCACCTGCGGCAACAATCAGCCCGGTTCCGACTTGAATAGTTTTGGGTTCGGCGGCTCCTGGTCGGCGCTGAGCGGCTCGTGGCATCCATGCGGAAAGGTGCTGGGTGAACCCAGGAGTGCTGATGCGATCGCCCAAGGAAGCGGTGATGCTTGCTTGGAGATCCTGCGGAATGTCCCAGGCCACTGAGTCAAATATTTCACTCGATGGACTCAGGTCTACCTCTTGCCACATTACTTCTCGGCCCAACACCTTTGGCGCCCTTCCTTGACTCATCGCTGTTGACCGTTCTTTTGGTGGTCATTGGTTAGTCCGGCACCTTGGCAGGCGATCTCAATTCGCTCGAGTGCCTGCGCCGAGTCCAGTGGCGCTAACAGTTGAACTGCTGGCCAAGTGTACATCATTCTGGAGACCCCGTAGGCGCCTGAATCATTCATCGTCCGCTGTGTCCAGGTGCAGGCGTTAAGGCACAGACGAGCCGCTGCCAATGGGAAAATAACCGAGAGTTCTCGTTCGGTTAGTGGGACGACCGAATTAAATCCGGCCACCACCGCAGCCAATGCGCCGACCGGATCTGGCTGGCGAAGCATCGAGTAGGCCCCGGCAACGACCACCTCAGCCACTCGGATGCTGTCGAGTGTGTCACCAAAATCTATGATCCCGGAAACCTTAAGTCGGCCCTCGGCGTCCTCTGCGACTAGGACGTTGAAATCATTCAGGTCCTGATGCACAAGTCCCGTCGGAAGTTTCGCCAACAAGGGTTCCACTGGCTCACATTTTTCGAGAATTGTTGCGACCGCACCCACATTGATCTGGTCTGGAACAAAATCTACGCATGAAGTTACCGCTTCGCGTAAGTTGCGCACATCCCAGTGATGTGTTGTGGGCACCCCGGTGCGATCGGCGCTTTGGAGACAGTCGAACATCAATCCTGCTAGCACTCCAAGCTCGCCAAGTAATTCACAATCAACACCGACAGCTCTACCAATTACCTCGCCGTCCAGCCAAGTCATCACCCGCACTTGGTGTTCGGAATCATTAAATTTTGCTGAGATCTCTTGGAGCCCAGTATGAGTGCGCAAAACTTTAGGGATAGGGATTCGCGAATCGCATTGGGCGACATGATCCAGAATTCGCCCCTGCCAGGAGGTGTCAGAATCCTCTTGAATTTGCGTGGCCTTAATGAGGAACAGGCTTCCGTCAGCGCATTCAACCTTGAGGTTTAGATCTACCTCGCCACCAAGGCGGGTGACACGACGAGTATCTAGCCCGAACTCGATTTCGACGGCTGATACTAGGTCAGTGAAATCTTCGTGGGTTGCAGTCATCGAGAGTTAACTCCGTAGGCATGTTCTGTGCCCGAGCCCAAGTTCACTTTATTTAAAGTCCTTCTCAAATTGGTAGTCCCGGCAGGCCACGCGAACGTGACCTGCCGGGACGTTTAACTCAATAACTATGAATCTTTAGGACTGTACGCAGCCGTCAAGACCCTGTTCTAGCTTACCTTGTGTCCAGCCTTCTGGGCAGGCTTCACGCGTGATGTAGCGGCGTGATGGATCCTGCTCGAAGGAGATCATCTCTTCAACCGTGAACGGAACTGCTACCAAACCTGCTGGTGGCACGCCCGTCTTGGCTGAGGTGAGTGATGATTCTGGCAGAAGTGGGTTGAAGATATCTGCCGTGTTCTCGTCACCGACGACGCCTGCTGGGAAGACGTTGCAGCCTTCGGTGTAGGTGTCTTCTTCACAGACCTTGACGGTGTCCTTCGTGACGACCTTGAAGGGGACCTCAATGTCGTGAGGGATACCTGCATCTGGACCGAACTCAAGTACACCCAGTGCAATCTTCATTGCAATGCCACCCTGTGCTGGCGGTGAGCCAATACTGACGCCTGGCCAGCCAGCGAGAAGCTGCTCGCGGAAGTACTGCGAGGTCTCACCGGTGACTGGGATTGTCTTGTTAGCTGCCTTGAGGGCCTTTACGCAGCCCGACTCACCGTAACCGCAGAAAATGCCGACTACGTCTGGGTTGGATGCGAGTGCCTTTGTGGTTTCCTTCTGCTGCTGTGCACTATCCCAGTTGCCATCCCATTCGGTCAGGATGTTCATGTCAGGTGCCAACTGCTCAATCGCAGCAAGTGCCGACAGGTAGTGGACGTTGTCGACCGAGGTGCCGGCCACGCCGTGAGCAACGAAGATGTCGCCTGCGCCACCCATCATCTCAATCAAAGCCGCCATGGCGTTGTATCCCATGAATGGAATGTCAGAACCAATTGGCTTTGCAGTGATGTAGGAGACGTTGTATGCACATGGCTCGGTAACGGTCGCGTCGTAGATTACGACGGTCACGCCTGCATCGCAAGCTTCTTTGAAGGTGGCGTTAATTGCTGTCGGGGACAGTGCAAACGTCACGATCGCGTCAGCACCCGCTGCAGTCATTGACTGAATCTGCGAGATCTGTGATGCGGGGTCTGGCTCGGTGCGCTCTGTGCGAAGTTCGACGCAGTCGCTGTATGGAGACATCAGGGCCTCGGCTGAACCAAGGTTGACGGCTTCTTCTTGCCATGCGTTACCGATATTGAGTGAGGACATGTACACGACGTACTTATCTCCACCGGCGCGAGGAGGAGCTGCCCAACCGCAGGGATTGCCATTGTCAGATGCAGGAGCATCGGTTCCCGCTTCGGTTGCTGCCTCGGATGCGGCTGCGGTCTCAGCGCCTGCGTCAGCAGTGTCTGATGAGCCACCGCAAGCGCTCAGTGCAAGCGTGCTGGCTGCTATAACAGCTAGCGCCGCCACTTTCCAATTTCTCTTCATTCGTTTCCTTTCGTTTTCGCTTTCGCGATGGATTTCCCTAGAGTGGATCTTGGGAAACTTTCTTCCTTCTACGTCGGCCTATGTCCGACCTAGTGGAAAGCAATGCGACCAGGACGACAACTCCGTAAAGAACGGATTTCCAGCCCGAGGAGACGCCGGTCGACTGAATCACGATGGTGATAGCGGTCAGCATCAAACCGGCAGTTATGGTGCTCTGCCAAAAGCCGCGTCCGCTACCAATTATCGTTCCGCCCACGAGGACCGCGGCGATTGAAGGCATTAGCCATTCAGTACCAAGACTCAGTTGGGCGTTGCCTGAAAAACCAACCAGCATCAAACCAGCAATCCCAGACCCGAACCCGCTGACCGCGTAAATACTGATCTGAATGAAATTAACCGGCTGGCCCGCGATTCGCGATGCCTCTAATGAACTACCGAGCAGGTAGGCATTGCGTCCGAAGCGTGACCTGGCCTGAATGATGAAACCAATAATTCCGACAACGAAGAAAAGCAGGGCCGGAATAGCAATACCAAAGAGTTTCCCGGATCCACTAAATAGCGTTACCAGTAATTCAGGTGACTCCGGGGACTTACGGCCATAGGTGATATAAAGAGAAAACCCTTCGAGAACTGCCCCCATGGCAAGGGTCACAATAAATGCCGGTGCTTTCAGGATGGATACAAGTAATCCATTGACTATTCCGAAGAGAAGTGAAACCCCCAGAGCCAGCAGGACTCCAACGATGAAGCTGCCGTCCATGAAGCTGACCCACACCGCGACAATGCTCGCCGAGAGTGCGATCACACCGGGGACTGAAAGGTCGAGGCCGCCGGTAAGCATGACCAAGCCCTGGCCGAAGGCAATGACCGAGAGGAACATGGTCAGCGTAAGCACAGTCTGAACGGCGATCCAAGATGGAAGCGACTCACTGACAAGCCGACCGGCGACCAGTACCAATAGCGCAAGAGCGGCAAGGATGAGTGGGCGGTAGATGGTTTGCATCCTTGAGCTTCGGCGTTGCTGTGCTTCGATTAACAATTGATCGCTCATGCGTTGCCTCCCTTAGTTGCGGTGCTCGGTTCACCCTCGGTGGGAGTTGAGTACGGGGCTATAAGTAAGAGCTCGCGGTCTTTTCTCAGGGATGAAAATGCGCCAGCAACAACTGCTAGCAGGACTATCAGGCCGAAAGCAACTTTCTGGGTCCAGTCGCTGACGCCGATGACAAAGAGCACCTTTGGAATGGCAAGAAGAGTTAACGCTCCGAAAAGGGTGCCAACTGCTGAACCCCGCCCGCCGACAAAGGCAG
>CAMCYV010000086.1 GCA_945885645.1 Bifidobacterium breve
TCATCGTCGTACATGCCGGCGTTAGCGCCTTCATTTTTCTCCAGTGTTCCCAGAACACTATTGAGGCCTGTTGCGCGAGCCGTGTTCACAAGTTTTTGATCCGCTGGGTCAAGCACCATCGGGGCAGGGGGAATATCGACTCCGTATTCAGCGAGCTTTTCCAACCAGTGCTCCGCATGTGCGTCTTCGATGTCAGCAAGTTCGATTAACGCTTCGGCGCGATCTCCGGTAACCGTTTCTGCAAGCTGACGGTAAAGCAAAGACGCTTTGCGCTCTGCTTCTAGATAGCGCAAAAAACGCTTGGGATCATTGCTCATGATCAGCCCGAGCCCTCCGTATTTCCTGCATCCGCTGCCGCAGGATCAAGTAGTTGGTACTTATCAATCGCTTGCGCGACTGTTGACTTCTGGATTTTACCCGATGCGGCGAGAGATGCGAGAGTTTGAACGGTGATGGACTCAGCATCAACGAGGAAGTGTCGACGAAGGGCGCCTCGAGTGTCAGAAAGCCCCCACCCATCGGTGCCCAAACTGGCAAAATCGTTGGGGACCCATGAGGCTATTTGGTCTTGTACTGCCCGCATAAAGTCAGAAACCGCAACAACCGGACCGCTGGTGTTGGCTAGCCGCTCGGTGACATAAGCCTGCCGTGGCTCCTGCTCCGGGTGGAGCAGGTTGTGACGATCAACCTCGAGGCCATCGCGCCGTAGTTCATTCCATGAGGTCACCGACCAAACATCTGCACTGACTCCCCAATCTTGGAGCAGCAGATCCTGGGCCTTGAGGGCCCAGGGCACCCCAACGCCACTGGCCAGAATCTGCGCCTTAGGTCCAGATCCCGTGGACTCCTTCAGCAAATACATGCCTTTGAGAATCCCGTCAACGTCAACGTTCTCCGGTTCGGCCGGCTGCACATACGGCTCGTTATAGATCGTGAGGTAGTAGTAGACGTTTTCTGAGTCTTCACCGTACATTCGGCGAAGACCATCTTTAATTATGTGGCCTAGTTCGTATCCGTATGCCGGGTCATAGGAAACAGCAGCGGGGTTGGTGCTCGCCAACAGAATCGAGTGACCGTCTTCATGCTGCAGTCCCTCACCATTGAGAGTTGTGCGTCCCGCAGTTGCGCCAAGGACAAACCCGCGCACCATTTGATCCCCTGCTGCCCAGAAAGCATCACCTGTTCGTTGGAAACCAAACATTGAGTAGAAAACATAAACCGGAATCATGGGTTCGTTATGTGTTGAATAGGAAGAACCGACAGCCGTGAACGAGGCAACCGAACCTGCCTCGTTGATCCCTTCGTGCAAAATCTGGCCGTCAATTGCCTCCTTGTAGGAGAGCAGCAATTCACTGTCAACGGATTCGTATTGTTGACCGTGCGGCGAATAGATCTTGGCTGTTGGGAAAAGTGAATCGATTCCGAAAGTGCGTGCTTCGTCGGGGATGATCGGGACGAAGCGAGCACCGATGTTTTCATCCTTGATGAGATCTTTGAAAAGTCGAACGAATGCCATGGTGGTGGCAATTGCTTGGTTACCTGAACCTCGCTTCATGACGTCGTAAACCTTGTCGCCGGGTAGAACCAATGGCCGCGACTTCTCGCGGCGTTGGGGAAGCGAGCCTCCCAGTTGGCGGCGTTGCTCCATCATGTATTGAAGATTTTCGTCTTTGGGCCCTGGGTTGTAGTAGGGAGGAAGATATGGATCTACCTCCAATTGGGCATCAGAGATGGGAATGTTCAACCGGTCACGGAAATCCTTGAGGTCTTCCAGTGACAGTTTTTTCATTTGGTGTGTTGAATTGCGTGCTTCAAAACTTGAGCCAAGCATCCAGCCCTTAATGGTTTTGGCAAGAACGATTGTTGGCTGGCCTTTTGTTTCCGTTGCTGATTTGTATGCCGCATACATCTTGCGGTAGTCGTGGCCCCCGCGGGAAAGGTTCCAGATGTCTTCGTCGGACCAGCTGTGAACGAGTTTGGCGGTGCGCGGATCGCGACCGAAGAAGTTCTCGCGAATGTATCCACCGTCATTTGCCTTGTAGGTTTGGAAGTCACCGTCATGTGTGGTGTTCATCAGGTTCACCAAGGCACCGTCACGATCAGCCGCGAGGAGTTCATCCCACTGGCGACCCCACACAACCTTGAGCACATTCCATCCGGCACCGCGAAAGAGGGATTCAAGTTCTTGAATGATTTTGCCGTTACCTCGAACCGGTCCATCAAGACGCTGCAGGTTGCAGTTCACTACAAAGATCAGATTGTCGAGTTCTTCACGGGCTGCAAGACTGATTGCGCCTACGGCCTCAACTTCGTCCATTTCACCGTCGCCGAGGAAGGCCCATACTTTTTGGCCAGATGTGTCGGCAATTCCACGGTTGTGCAGATACTTATTGAAGCGAGCTTGGTAAATCGCATTGAGCGGCCCGATTCCCATGGATACGGTGGGGAACTGCCAGAACCAAGGCATGAGGCGAGGGTGCGGGTATGAAGGTAGTCCGCCACCGGGGTGAGAAAGCTCTTGACGAAATCCATCCATTTGTGTTTCCGTGAGACGACCTTCGATGAATGCTCGTGCATAAATTCCGGGTGATGCGTGACCTTGATAAAAAATCTGGTCGGCGCCTTCGGCGTGGGCGGGGCCTTTGAAAAAGTGATTGAATCCAACTTCGTACAGGGTTGCCGAACTTGCATAGGTTGAAATATGCCCACCCACGGAAACTCCTGGGCGCTGGGCACGGTGCACCATGATTGCCGCATTCCAGCGGATCATCGCGCGGATCCGGCGTTCTACGACTTCATCTCCAGGGAACCAAGGTTCGTTATCGGGGGAAATGGAGTTGATGTAGTCGGTGCTGCGCAGGCTGGGCACTCCAACATTGTTTTCGGCAGCCCGGCGAAGAAGTTCCAACATGAGAAAGCGCGCTCGGTAATTGCCGCCAGATTCAACGAGACCGTCAAAAGACTCCAGCCATTCTTGGGTTTCGGCTGGGTCAATGTCGACATATTGAGTGGGAAGCCCACCTGCGAGAAGTGGTGAACGGGGATTTGGCATGAGTGTTGCCTCTCAGTTCTCACCTGCAGGATCGCTGCGAGTGAATGTACGAGTGAATGTATTTAGTCGTGTGGCAATTTGAGTAGTGCCCATTCTGCCGTGGTCCATATCTTACGGCGGACTGGGTAATCACGGCGAACGCTGTGGAGTTTCAGTAGGCTATGTCAATGCCCTTCGTGCTGAAGCAGTTCCTAGATCTTTGCCCAATCCACTTGCCAAATGCCGTCGATTTGGGTGAACTATCCCCGTGAGCGTTTCATCTCAAGCCCTTGAACGGGCCACCCGGCTTTCATTTAGTGCGGGCCAAATTGTGCAAGAAATAGGTTACGACACGGATTGTGACGCTGATTTGCGCGAGGCTATTGTTGAAATCATCGGTTCTGACCTCGTTGACATTGATTTTGACGAAGTCGTTGATGCTGCACTGTTCTGGTTCCGCGAGGACGACGGTGATCTCACCGATGCACTCGTTGATGTAATCAGCCCATTAGCCGACCAAGGGGTTGTTTGGCTCCTTACACCGAAGCCCGGGCGCGAGGGGCATATTGAGCCGGAAGACATTACCGAAGCTGCGCAAACCGCGGGCTTGCGGCAGACCAGCACAATAAGTGCGGGGGAAAATTGGCAGGGGACTCGATTGGTGGCTCCGCGCGCTAAGCGTTAGTGTTCGTGCCATGACCATTGCTATCGGCGATCGCGCACCAGAGTTCACCCTGTCCAATCAATTCGGCGAGAGTGTTTCACTTTCCGATTTTCACGGCAAGAAAAATGTCGTTGTCATGTTCTACCCATTCGCATTCACGGGAATTTGCACGGGTGAACTGTGCACAATTCGTGATCGTCGTGCTGATTTTATTAACGATGACACTGAAGTGCTCAGCATCTCTTGTGACCCGGTCCCGAGTTTGAAAGTTTTCTCTGAACAGGAGAAGTTTACGCATAATCTTCTCAGCGACTTTTACCCCCATGGTGTCGTGTCAAAGGCGTATGGCGCGTTCCTCGAAGATAAAGGCTTCGCAACTAGAGCTGCCTACGTTATCGACAAAGAAGGTATTGTCCGCTGGTCGGTAGTTAATGGACCGGGTGAAGAGCGTAATGCTGATGATTACGCAGCAGCTTTGGCTGAACTTTCTTAGTCTTTTTCGTTCGCAGTATCTGAATGAGACGTGTCATCAGTTTCGTGAATTGACGCTTTATTTATTTGGTTCACGTGTGAGACGATCCCGCCGATCAGTGCAATTTGTGCGGTCATGTCTGCACCACGTACCGCTTGGTGGGCGGCGGTCATGCCGATACTTTGAGTTGGATCATCGTTTGCGAGGTTTCCTGCCGCTAACTCGAGTAGGTCGGCGAGAGGTGAGAGTGCTGCCTTAGGGATTTGGGTACTTGATTGTGAGCGTGTTGCGCTGCGAAGATCGTTGGCGATATTGAGAACTCGAGCGCTCATCACCTGGTTTGCTCGAAGCAATTCTTTAAGTGAGTTCAAATCAGCGCTGTTGATCCGCGGGCTCCAACGTGAGTGTTTGGCCAAGTCCTCGTACTGAGCGGCGAGTCCAAGGACTCTATTGCGCAACTCGACTGCTTGGTCATGCCAAGCGGTTGCATCGTCTTTGGTTGGCTCACCTCGTAGATCTGTTGCAATACGGGCCAGCACTTCAGCCAACTGAACCTTTACCGCATTGAGACCGGCGGCCAGTTTTTGGGTATCGCGTGTTGGTGATGCCAGAAAAGATGCGACTAAAGCAAACAATGCGCCGATCACCACACCGTTAAAACGTTCGAACGCTAACTCCGTTGTCAGATGTGAGCCAACCACCAAAATAACCGTTACCGCCAAACTCGCAGCGACTGCAGGTGATTCGCTTGGATTGCTGTATTGCATCAATCTCGCCATAACAAAACTCAAAGCAACAAGAAGCAGAATCACTACCGCGCCACTACCTATGAAAGAAACTATGACAAGTGCAACGGCGGCGCCAACGAGTGCGCCCAGCAGTTGAATCGATGTTTCCTTTGCCGCGTGGTGGAAAGTCACCCGTGTTGCAACTATCGCGGTGATGGCGGCTGGGACTGGGGATGCAAAGGGAATCGCCTCGCTCACCAAATAAGCGAAAAAAGCAGCAAATGAGGTGAGAACAGCCAGCCGAACGTAGGTTGTTGGTTTAAAGCGTTTGAGTCGGACCACACTTCAGTATCGCAGGGTGAGATTTCACCACGTCAAGGTGCGTGTAGCCAGCAAATCCGCCTCGCTGCGGTCATGGGTGACATGAATTGTCGGGATTCCCTCATTCGTGACCAAGTTCTTGACATCAGCCAACAGGCGTAACCGGGTTTCAGGGTCAAGGGCGCTATAGGGCTCGTCGAGTAACAGCACGGCTGGTTGTGCAGCAATTGCCCGTGCGAGTGCAACCCGACCTGCTTGCCCACCCGAAAGTTGCCAAGTTTTCTGGCCAGCTATCTCGCTGAGACCAACCCAGTCAAGAAGCTCATTAGCCCGAGTGCGAGCGGCATTGCGTGACTCGCGTCCAGCCCGAAGCGCATAACCAATGTTGTCGATCAAAGACAAATGAGGAAACAACAGTGGCTCTTGAAATACCAGGCCTATTTTGCGTTTATGAATGGGGACCCCGCTGAGATTCTTTCCGTCGAGCAAGATTTCTCCGCCCAGTGGTGGATTTATTCCAGCCAAAGTGCTCAACAGGGTTGACTTCCCGCATCCGCTGTCTCCTACAACCACCAAGATTTCTCCCGGGCCAACTGAGAAATTCAAAGCAGGTGTCAGGGCTTTCTCGTATCCGATCATCAAGTCATTAACTTGCAAAATTGAGTGGGTCACGTGAATACCTTTCGTGATGCAATTCTGTCAACAATCAAGAGAAGTGTCATAGAGATGATTATGAGTATCACGCTTAGCACAGCAGCCGTGGCGAATTCTGACTCGCCCGGCTTACCCAATAGTCGAGCAATCTGTACAGGAACTGTGGGAGATTCTGTGCGCGACAACAAGGTGGCTGCACCAAATTCACCAAGGGAAACTGCTGCCGCGAGTCCGCCAGCGGCCAAAATGACTCCGCCAAAAACCGTCCCAAACGCTGTCCACCAAGCGCGCATCGGAGCAGCACCCAAACTCAGTGCAACAAAATCCCGACGGGGATCAACATTGCGCAAACTCGGTGTTGCCACGGCAACCACTATTGGTACTGCTATGAGCGCGTGAGTGATTGGGATTAGCGCACCGGTTCCACGAAGATCAAGTGATCCGCGCGAAAACGCAAGCAAAATTCCCAGTCCGAGTGTTACTGCTGAAATGCCAAGTGGGATCAATGCCAGTGTGACTACGAATCCTTTTTTGCTCATAACAGCGATTGCTATTGCTCCACCCA
>CAMCYV010000087.1 GCA_945885645.1 Bifidobacterium breve
CTTCCGCGTGGGCCTTGATTAGCGGAACCGACCGCTGGGAACCAATCAAAGACAACAGCGTTGTCTTCAGGACCGATCATGACCGCGCAGCCTGGTACAGCGCCGGCGGCGATCAATTCTTCTTCGACGCCAAGGCGCGCAAGTCGATCGGCGAGATAGCCCACAGCTTCATCATTACTGAAATCGGTTTGTCGGATCCAGCGCTCGGGTCGCTGGCCACGGACCCGGAAGCCTTCTTCCTCATTGGTCACGGTGAAGCCGGATTCATCAACCGCTGTTGGAGTAAGGATGATTCGGGGCATTTCAACCGCAGCCTCAACAGCGCGTTTTTCCGCAACGAGTGCGGCAATTGCAAAACTCAATGGCCGCAGACCCTCGTGCGAGACAGCAGAAATCTCAAAGACCGGGTAACCCATTTCTTCAATCATTGGCTTCACCATCTCGGCCAGATCGCGGGCTTCAGGGACGTCGATCTTGTTGAGCACGACCAGGCGGGGACGTTCATCTAGGCCACCATACTGAGTGAGTTCGGATTCAATGATTTTTAGATCTGTCAACGGATCCCGATTCGGTTCAAGGGTCGCGCAATCTAGGACGTGGATGATCACACTGCAACGCTCCACATGGCGCAGGAAATCAAGGCCCAAACCTTTGCCTTGGCTTGCGCCTGGAATTAACCCGGGAACATCAGCGATCGTGTAGACAACGTCACCTGCAGTTACTACTCCAAGGTTGGGAACCAGAGTCGTGAATGGGTAATCCGCGATCTTTGGTCGTGCAGCACTCATTGCCGCAATAACACTCGACTTACCTGCACTGGGAAAACCAACAAGCGCCGCGTCAGCGACGGTTTTGAGTTCAAGTACTACGTCGTTTTGACTACCCGGTTCTCCGAGGAGTGCGAAACCCGGAGCTTTGCGTTTGGGAGATGCAAGGGAAGCATTACCCAGTCCACCACGGCCACCTCGAGCAATGACAAACGTCTCACCGGGGATGACTAGATCTGCGAGCACTTCACCGGATGCACTGCGCACAACTGTCCCGGCCGGAACGTGAAGCACAATGTCGGGGGCATTAGCGCCGTGACGGTGTGCGCCCTGTCCCGGTTTGCCATTTGTGGCTGTGCGGTGCGGCGTGTGGTGAAACTCCATCAGTGTCGTGACCTGTGGGTCCACAAGAGCTATAACGTCACCACCGCGTCCGCCATTCCCACCGTCAGGTCCACCAAGTGGCTTAAATTTCTCACGCATAACGGACGCGCAGCCATGACCACCATTGCCGCCTTGCGCATGGATTGTTGTCTGATCGACGAATGTCGCCATCAGCTCACCTGCCTATCCGTTCATGTAACAAAAAAGACGGGCCCAAATGGACCCGCCTTCCATGGAAAAATCTTCCTTGAACAAATCTGTGTTCGTCACACATTCAGCGAACTACACTCCAAGGACAATGTTGACAACTCGGCGACCGCGTGCGGTGCCAAACTCAACAACTCCGGGGGTCAATGCGAACAGTGTGTCGTCCTTGCCGCGTCCAACGTTGTTTCCGGGGTGAAAGTGGGTTCCACGCTGGCGAACGATTATTTCGCCGGCATTAACTTCTTGGCCACCGAAACGCTTTACGCCGAGGCGCTGGGCATTACTGTCGCGTCCGTTACGGGAGCTGGATGCACCCTTCTTATGTGCCATGGTTCACTTCCCTGCCGCAATGTTGGTGACCTTAACCTTGGTCAGTTCAGAGCGATGGCCCTGACGACGACGGTAGCCGGTCTTGTTCTTGAACTTAAGAATGTCAATCTTCACGCCGCGATGATGGTCGATGACCTCCGCGGTTACCGTGACCTTGGCAAGGGAAGCTACATCGCTGGTGACTTTGCCGTCTTGAACGAAGAGCACTGCTGGGAGTTCATATGTTGAACCTGGAGCACCGGGAACCCGGTCAACCACTATGAGGTCACCTACAGCGACCTTCTCTTGCCGTCCACCGGCTTTAACTATGGCGTACACCACGAACTCCTGTCGATCTTGCGTTGTCACTAATACTTAGGGGGATTTACTTGTTCTGATTTACTTGTTCTAAGGACCTACCGGGGGTGAACACGCCCCGGGTAGGGAATCATACGGGCACACCCATTTTCGAACTACACCGGATCTGATTCCTCGAGGGGTGTTTCGTCGAGGGAATCTTCTTGGGCATCTTCTATGGCATGCTCGAGAGCCTGAGCGGCCTCTAGGGATTTAGCCGCAACGCTGGCCGGATCCACTGCATTTGCCGGCCGGCGGTAGCGCACGGGCGCCTCATGGTGCGGTTCCTCATTGAGGGAAACCTTGATTCCACGACCATTGCAAGCGTCACACTCGTGGGAGAAGGACTCGATCAGGCCCGAGCCGATTCGCTTACGGGTCATCTGGACCAGGCCAAGGGAAGTTACTTCAGCAACCTGATGCTTGGTGCGGTCACGCCCTAGGCACTCAATGAGCCGCCGCAGGACGAGATCGCGGTTACTTTCCAGAACCATGTCAATAAAGTCGACGACAATGATTCCACCGATATCGCGGAGCCGGAGTTGGCGCACAATTTCTTCAGCAGCTTCCACGTTGTTCTTCGTGACAGTCTCTTCTAAGTTTCCACCGGCACCGGTGAACTTTCCGGTGTTGACGTCAACAACGGTCATTGCCTCGGTGCGGTCGATCACGAGTGAGCCACCGGAAGGCAAGTACACCTTGCGATCAAGTGCTTTGAGTATTTGTTCATCAACTCGAAGTTGGGCAAAGAGATCTTTCGAATCAGTCCAATGCTCAAGACGATCCAGTAGATCGGGCGCTACCGCACTGATGTACGCGTCAACCGTTGTCCAGGCGGTGTCACCGGAGACGATCATCTTGTTGACATCTTCATTGAAAATATCTCGTACTACCTTGATGGCAATGTCTGGTTCTGCGTAAAGCATCGATGGAGCGTTTGTGCTGTTGTTGCTACTGGAAATGTCTTCCCACAGCGAAGTCAAACGTTGAACATCTTGTTCCAGAGCTTCTTCAGGTGCACCTTCGGCAGCCGTGCGGACAATCACACCGGCATCTTCTGGCATGACTCGTTTAAGAATTGTCTTGAGACGATTGCGCTCGTTCTCGGGAAGCTTGCGACTAATTCCCGTCATTGAACCGTCGGGTACGTACACCAAGAATCGGCCAGGAAGGGAAATCTGGCTGGTAAGTCGGGCACCCTTTTGTCCAACGGGATCCTTTGTCACCTGCACCAGAATGTGATCACCTGGCTTAAGCGCTAATTCAATTCTCTTTTCATTACCACCAAGACCTGCAGCGTCCCAGTTCACTTCACCCGCGTACAGAACAGCATTACGACCTTTGCCAATATCAACAAATGCCGCTTCCATGCTGGGCAGAACATTTTGCACCCGACCGATGTACACGTTGCCGACAAGTGATGTTGCGGAACCGCGAGTGACGTAGTGCTCGACGAGAACACCGTCTTCCAAAACTGCAATCTGGGTCTTGTCTCCCTGCTGACGAATTGCCATGATCCGATCAACAGACTCACGCCTAGCTAAGAAATCAGCTTCGGTGAGGATCGGTGCACGACGACGGCCTTGATCGCGGCCTTCACGTCGACGTTGCTTCTTCGCCTCAATCCGGGTAGAACCCTTAATGTCGTCACTTGGCTTGCGACGTGGTTCTCTAACGCGCACCACCGTATTCGGGTCATCAGGGTCAGAGTCTTCACCTTGACCTGCGCGACGACGGCGACGTCGACGTTTCACCCCAGAATTAGCCGGGTCATCGTCATCTTCTGGTCCATCAAGAGATGACTCATCTTCTAAATCTGTTTCGTCGTTTTCCTGCGTTGAGCCGTCCTCGGCTCCCGAATCAACCGTGCCATCCGCTTTACGGCGACGACCACGACCACCACGTCTGCGACGAGGATTTTTCGATGACTCTTCATTATCAACATCGCGATTATCTACATCGCGCTCTGATGACGGTGATGGCAATTCTGGTAGGGCTTCGCTCTCCTGCGGGACAGCAATTGCTACCTTCTTGGTGGCCTTGCCTTTTGCCTTAATCGGGGCGCTGACCTTTTTGGGTGCTACTGGAATTTCAGCGGCGACCTGAAAAAGTGGTGCTTTGGCTTTAGCCGCCTTCTTAGCTACTTTTTTGCCAGCTTTGTCGTCGGGCTCGGCCTGGTCCCCCGCCCCTGCTTTTTCAGCAGACTTCATCTTGGGACTGAGAGCCGGTGGAACAACCGGAACTGCTGGTCCGGCCGGGCGGGATGCAGCACGACGGGTCTTTTTAACAGTGTTTGTTTCGTTAACAGTGTTTGTTTCGTTAACAGTGTTTGTTTCTTCGACCATGATGGTCGCTCCTTTAGGAATGCGGCATCACCCGCATTCGGGTCCGTGTGCAACTCGATCACTGATATGCCGTTGGGTCCCAAAAATTGACCCACTGCCAGGTGATGCGCGTTACTACAAGCTTTTAGGGCTGCGGTCAGGGTTCGCGCGTGATGCGCTGCGACTTCCCTTTCCACCACATGATGTTGAGCTATACAAGCACTCGATCGGGATCAAATGGGTCCCCAATCGAAATACCCACTTCGGTCAGTGGACCCTGCGCCAGCCTGGTCACCCTCACGGGTTTGAGCGGCACGAGATTTCCCACCTGCTTCAGTGCAGTAAGTACATCATCGGGTCGAACCGACGGAGTGACATGCCGGACAACCACGTGGAGTATGACACACTCCTGCGTCAATTGGGTGCCTGCGGGGGCGGTTATGGCACTTTCTGTGACTTTTTCCATGAGGAGAATGGCACTTCGGGCGTCAAAAACCCTTGGCCCCGCCTTGGTCATCCGTTCCACCAATACTTCGGTGGACTCCAGAAGTTTTCCCACGGCGCCCATAACTTCCGCCTCAGAGGCACAGATTTCCATTTCCCACACGCTTGCTTCCAAGCGAGCCGAAAAATCACTCGAAGTCGCGACAATTACTTCGATGATGTCCAGTCCCGGTGGCAACGCTGCGTCAAGTTCACTTCGCAGTTTGTCCGGGTCACATAACTGAGTAACACCGATTTCAACGTATTCGGCTTCACTCGCCACTCCGGTTGGGGCCGAGTTAGAATACGAAATTTTCGGGTGGGGTGAAAACCCCGCGCTATAGGCCATGGGGACCCCAGCCCGACGAAGGGCCCGCTCAAGTGCGCGTTGGAAATCTCGATGACTGGAGAACCTCAGCCGACCCCGCTTGGCATAGCGCAGTCGTAACTTTTGAATCGTTGGCGCAAGGTCGCGCTCCGGCGGTTTATTTGCCACGGGAGGTTAATTTCCGCACAGACCCTGAACCAACACTGGTGACACCCGAGGGCTTGGCATGGGTAAATCGATCACACCGGTGGGGCCGACCTGAATCTCGGTATTCATTTGATCACACACACCGCAGTCAAAGCATGGAGTCCATCGGCAGTCGTCAACTGCCACCTCTGAGAGTGCGTCTTGCCAGTCCTCCCACAACCACTCCGAGTCAAGCCCTGAGTCCAAGTGATCCCACGGCAACACTTCGGTGTATTCGCGCTCGCGAGTCGTGTACCAATCAACATCAACACCAGTATTTTCCAATGCGTAGTTTGCTGACTCCATCCAACGATCAAATGAAAAGTGCTCACTCCAGCCATCAAAGCGTGCACCGTTTTTCCAAGCCGTTTCAATAACGTTGCCAACTCGACGGTCACCGCGAGAAAGGATTCCTTCGATGATTCCCGGCTTGCCGTCGTGATAGCGAATGCCGATTGCCTTACCGAATTCCTTGTCGTTTCTAATTGCTTCTTTGAGTTTGTGCAGTCGGGCATCGGTTGATTCATGATCAAGTTGCGCAGCCCACTGGAACGGGGTGTGTGGCTTGGGAACAAACCCACCAATGGACACTGTGCACTTAATGTCTCGGCGGCCACTGGCTTCACGCCCGGCCCGAATTACTTCCCGCGCCATCGTGGCGATCTGCAAAACATCTTCGTCGGTTTCCGTGGGAAGCCCGCACATAAAATACAATTTCACATTGCGCCAACCAGCGCCGTAAGCCGTTGTCACCGTCCGGATCAAATCTTCTTCACTCACGAGTTTATTGATCACTCGACGAATTCGTTCGCTTCCGCCTTCGGGAGCGAACGTCAATCCACTTCGGCGACCATTGCGTGAGAGTTCATTGGCTAAATCGACGTTGAATGCGTCAACGCGCGTGCTGGGAAGGGAAAGTGATGTCTGAGTTTTTTCGTATCGGTCTGCCAAGTTCCGTGCCAAATCGCCGATTTCCGAATGATCAGCACTAGAAAGTGACAGCAGACCCACTTCTTCAAAGCCAGTTTTTTCTAATCCGTTTTCCACCATTGCCGCGATACT
>CAMCYV010000088.1 GCA_945885645.1 Bifidobacterium breve
ATCCGACACGCCTAAACAAATACAGGGGAAGTCTCAACCTGAACGTGAAGTCGAGCCACCTACTGGGGGGCCTCAAAATCCTCCGGAGAAACGCCCTCAAGGAACTCCCTGAACGCTTCCACCTGGTCCTCAGGCTCGCCATTGGCATCATCAGGGATCTCAACCCCGGCAACCTCAAGGACATCGGGAGCAACCGTTATGGGGACGCCAATTCGTAAGGCAAGCGCGATGGCATCAGATGGTCGAGCACTGAGTTCATGGGGCTGGCCGGTGGCCGTCATTAAATCCAAAATCGCGAAGAAAACACCATCGGTCAAAGATGTGATTCGCACACCAGTTAGCCGTGCTCCCAACTCACCAATCAAATCGACCATCAGGTCGTGGGTCATGGGTCGAGGTGGCGTGACATCTTGTTGGGCGTAAGCAATTGCCGTGGCTTCCACGGCTCCGACCCAGATAGGCAGATAACGGGTGCCATCTATTTCATTGAGTAGCACAATTGGCGTATTCGAGGGCATTTCCATTCGGACACCAGCAACAATTACGGGGATCATGTACTAAGGCTAGACCCTGACGAAAAATTTAGCCACTTCCCGACTTAATCAGTTCAGCTCTCAGGAGTGCGGCGTGTAATTGAACAAAAAGCGAGGCTAATTCACGCACCGTTTGCTGCGCCCGTGCCTTGGCATCGCGATCACGTGGGTGCGAGTAGGGGGTGGCAATTTGTTCGACTAAACCTGACTCGCGGTTGGCAACTACCCTAAATGAACGAAGGTGGCGCGCCTCCACCCCAAATTCGGCAAGCTTGGCTGCAATCATGCAGATGTGAACCGCATCCTCGTCGTAGTGCCCAGTTGCATTTGTCCAAACCAGACCCTCTTTTTCCAACGCGGCTATCAAGGTCTCGGACAGCAAAGTCTCCTCTGCAAGCTCACTTCGAGTGAGCCGAATTTTTCCAGAACCCGGACGAAAATCATCGGGACGAACACCCAGTCCTGAGGACATGGGGACGGCAAGTCCTGCCTGCTCCTGTTTTTCATCAAGTTGGTCTTTTATAACTTTCAGAGGCAAATACTGATCACGCTGCAACGTTAAAATTGCACGTAAACGTGCTACATCATGGGTGTCAAAACGACGATAGCCAGATGCGGTCCGCGAAGGTGTAATTAGTCCTTCAGTTTCCAGAAAACGAATCTTGCTTATTGATACGTCAGGGAAATCCTTTTTCAGCATGCTGAGTACCTCACCGATACTCAGGGTATTTTCTGGCTGCGAAGTCATTAGCCTTCCACGCCAACTAAAAAGATGAAACGGAACTTACCGATCTGGACTTCATCTCCTCCGCGCAATTGCTGATCATCAACTCTCACTCGATTGACATAAGTGCCGTTAAGGCTTCCGACGTCTTGAACACTCCATCCCTGCGCACCGTGTCGGAACTCGGCATGTCGTCGGCTGACGGTTACATCGTCGAGAAAAACATCACACTCTTCGGCGCGTCCGACAATAATTATCTCACTGCGAGGATTGAGGCCATATTCCGTGCCCTCGCCTGGCCCCCGATGCACGACCAACATGGCCGCCCCGCTGGGTAGATCCCGGTGAACACCCGATCCAACCGATACCGGTCCGGTTCCGGTGTTAATGACTGAGGTAATCGCGCCTGTTTGTTCAATTCCTAACTCCCCTAAGCCAAATTCGACCGGAGCGCCACACGACGAACAAAATCGGTCGCTTGATACAAGATCCTGGTCACATACTGCACACTTCATGGGAATCCTAGGTCTTGTTAATCAGTGCATTGTAATCAGCAGAACTGAGGAGCCCATCAATTTGCTGAGGAATGTCTGGCTCAATTTCTACCATCCACCCATGGAAATACGGCGACGAATTGATCAATTCTGGGTTCGCTTCAAGATCAGGATTGACTGCCACAACTGTGCCGTCGATGGGGGCGAACAGGTCGCTCACACTTTTCGTTGATTCGACCTCACCACACGTGGTCCCAGCTTTCAATTCCTCTCCCACTGATGGCAATGAGACGTAAACAATGTCTCCGAGTGCATCTTGAGCATAAAATGTAATGCCGAAAACCGCATTGCCATCATCATTGAGTCGTACCCATTCGTGATCCGATGTGTAGGACAATTCTTCAGGGGTCATGACAAAAGCCTATCCTTTGCGTTTGTGATCTTCTAACAATGTGCGAGTCTGAACAAAATACCTCACGAGGGCCCACCAGTACAGATAAGTCCCCCATAATGCAAATGCCCATCCGGCGGCGGCCATAACGGTCGCCACGGTGCCGTCAAGCCCGCCGAGAAGGATCAACGGGAATCCCCACAGCAATGCAAAGGTGCCTGCCTTACCAATGTAGGTAACCGGTAATGCCGAGATCCCCATCTTCCGCAGCGAAGGGATTAACGCCAGAAGTGCGACGTCTCTGAGCGCTATCAGGATCACGAGCCACCACGGGATCAGGGAAGCCAGGGCTAATCCAAGTACCGTTGCCGCAATGTACATACGGTCCACCATGGGGTCGAGTAGGACGCCGAGTCGACTAATTTGATTGAATTTTCGGGCCAAGTAGCCATCCACCCAATCGGTCGCCCCCGCGATGATCAGGACACATAGTGACCAGAAGTAGTCCTCTCGCACGAGAAGCAGATACAGGAACAGCGGTATACCAAAAAGTCGAAGAAGAGTGACCGCATTGGGGATTGTCAGCGGTCGCCAGGGATTCATGGTCGAAGTCCTTTCCTAGTGTGGATTATGAACACAACAGTAAGCACTATGAAAAGCCAAATCAGGGCAGCAGCAGTGACAAGTAAAACGACAGCCCAAAGGTTCGCCTGTGATTGACTAATTTCAGCGTCTAATTGAATCTGTTGTATCGGCAGCTTCTGGTCTGGGAAGGCAATGACTAGTGAAGAATTGGAGGCCTGAACCGCATCAAAAGCGATGGATGTTCCCGTCTCACTGGCCATGAGTCCCTCAACTTCACCAAATGTGAACCAAGGTTGACCCAATGCGCTGTGCATCACCGACCAAGAATTCGATTCAAAGGTCGCGATGCAAATGTCGTACCCCAAGATCGCTGCATCAACCGTCTCACGCGGCAATAGTCCAGCATTAAACTCCACTTCTGGATCAAGGGTGATTCTGACTTCCTTCCGGGCGTTGGGCAACAGCGCGAGAGGACTGCGGCCGCTGATCTCAATGCGCTCCAAGTCGATGAGAACTGAGCCACAGGATTGCAATTCCGAACCTTTGATCGTCGGGCCCAATGCGACAAGTGATCTACCGGAACCAAAGGTTGCAAAAACAAAAACCGCGCAAACGACCGCCAGCAGTGCTGAGATCAGGACGAGTGAGAGTGCAAGGATTGTGACGATCTTTCGAAAGCGTCCCATCCTCGATCCCCTTTCTGAAATCCCCAAGTTCGACGTTATCAAGCCTATGGAGAGACCATAGCTGTGAATCGAAGGACGGAGTCTTAGGCTTGGCCAGTGATTGATCGCACTTTGTTGATAACCGTCAGTGGAATTGATGCACCGGGGCTAACCAGTGCCATCTTTGAAGCACTCGCTCCTTCGCCAGTGGTTGTTATCGACATGGAGCAACTTGTTGTTCGAGGCCACCTCACCTTGGCGATCGCCGTTGAGATTGACCCCACCGTATCTGATTCCAAGGCACCAGAAGTTCTCGAGTCAGTTCGCAAAGCCGTTCGGCAGGCAGCCAGTGATCGAAACATGGAGGTTACTACCCGCCCTGTTGCTACGTTGGTAGCCGATCACTCCCCCGACAAATTTCAGGTGATAGTGATGGGTTCCCCTCTTCACCCAGAATGCATCAGCATCGTCACCTCGACAATCGCTGATCATGGTGGGAACCTTGATCGCATTCACCGGATCGCGGACTACCCGGTCACGGCAATTCGTTTTGAAGGATCTGGGGTTGCGCCCAGTGGATTAAGGCGCCCGCTCGCGGAAGTTTCAGCCAGGTGTCAAGTTGATATTTCAGTCCAAGATGTGGCCTTAGAGGCGCGTGGCCAGTACCTTGTCGTTCTTGATGTTGATTCAACCCTGATCCAAGAGGAAGTTGTTGATTTACTCGCTGAGCTAGCCGGTGTCGGCTCACAGGTGAGTGAGATAACTCGAGCAGCGATGAATGGGGAACTTGATTTCGCAGCCTCCCTGTTGGCCAGGGTGGCACTGCTCGCGGGCTCACCCGCAAGCCTGTTGGACCAGGTCCGCGAAATGGTAACCCTGACCCCAGGTGCTCGCACCCTTTGTCGCACATTGAATCGATTGGGTTATCGCATCGTCCTAGTTTCCGGAGGTTTCAGCAATGTGATCGCGCCGATTGCCAACGACTTGGGAGTGAGCGGCTTTCGGGCAAACACCCTGGAGGTCATTGATGGAAAATTGACGGGCAGGTTGGTTGGGCCAATTATTGATCGCGAAGGTAAGCGACAGGCGCTTATTGACTTTGCAACTGAGTTCAATATTCCGAACCGACGAACAATTGCAATCGGTGACGGAGCAAACGACATTGACATGATTTCTGAAGCCGGTCTCGGTGTTGCATTTAACGCAAAACTTGCACTGCGTGAGAGTGCAGACACCACCGTTAACGTCCCGTACTTGGACTCGGTGCTTTACCTACTTGGCATTACACGCGATGAGATCGTTCGATCCGATAGAGAGAAGTCAGTTTAGGCGCCCTGCGAATGCATTCCACCGTCAACGTGGATCATCTCACCGCTCGTTGCTGGTAGCCAATCGGAAAAAAGTACGACACAGGCTTGTGCTGCGGCCGTCGGATCGCTTACATCCCAACCTAATGGCGCACGTTCCTGCCAGATGTTCTCGAACTCCTCGAAACCTGGAATGCTCTTGGCAGCCATAGTCCGAATTGGTCCAGCGGCAACAAGATTTACCCGGATACCTAAGGGACCCAAATCCCTTGCCAAATACCGCGATGTACTTTCAAGAGCAGCCTTCGCGACACCCATCCAGTCATAGGTGGGCCAGGCAACGGTTGCGTCAAAGTCAAGGCCGACAATTGAACTTCCGCGATTCAACAACGGCTGACATGCAACTGCTAATGATTTAAATGAGTATGTTGAAATCTGTATCGCTGTGGAAACGTCTTCCCATGGGGTGTGCAGAAAATTCCCGCCGAGTGCACTTTCAGGCGCAAAACCCACTGAGTGCAGAACCCCATCAAGGTGAGGAACATGCTGACGCACACGATCAGCCAAGGAGTCAAGATCTTCTTGGGAGGTCACATCAAGTTCGACTATTGGAACTTCATTGGGCAATCGTGAAGCGCTGCGTTTTGTCAGAGACATTGTTCGCCCGAAAGACGTCAACACAACATTCGCACCTTGCTCTTGCGCGAGCCGTGCAACGTGAAACGCAATCGACTGGTCTGTGAGTACGCCCGTGATCAAAATATTTTTATTTTCCAGCAACATAACTCTCCTCAGTGTCCCATTCCAAGTCCGCCATCAACGGGAATAACTGCGCCAGAAATATAGGCACCTTCCTGAGATACGAGGAACTTAATTACCTGTGCAACTTCACTCGGTTCACCGTAGCGACCGGCCGGAATTGTGTCCAAAATTGCCTTCTTCGTACTCTCATCAAGGGATGCGGTCATATCGGTATCGATGAATCCGGGTGCGACGACATTGATTGTGATTCCACGACTGGCAACCTCGCGGGTCAGTGAGCGTGCAGCTCCGACCAGGCCCGCCTTGGATGCGGCGTAATTCACCTGCCCCGCACTACCCAAGAGACCTACAACGGAAGAAATGAAAACAATCCGACCACTCTTTGCCTTAATCATGGGGCGTAATACCCGTCGAGCTAGTCGAATAGATCCGATCAAGTTTGTGTTAATCGTATCCTCGATATCTGCATCGCTCATCCGCATGAGCAGCGAATCTCGAGTAATTCCAGCATTAGCGATAAGTATTTCGATTGGACCGAATCGGTCCTCAATCTCGGTGATCGAATTCTCGATGGATCCAGCATCGCTCACATCAATACGAACACTAGATATCCCAGGGCTCGAACTCGCTTCACCCGTTCGTGATCCAATAACGACTTGATACCCGGCTTCTGCAAGCAGGTGTCCCGTTGCCGCGCCTATCCCGCGGTTGCCTCCCGTGATAAAGACAATTCCCAACTTCTCGCCCACCTATTGATCCTCGAGGCGGTAACCAACACGCACTGTGACCTGAAAATGATTAACGACATTCTCTCGCACATATCCACGGATCTGATCCACCTCGAACCAATCCACGTGCTTGTGGAGCTCACCGGCCCGTTGCACTGCATTACGGAT
>CAMCYV010000089.1 GCA_945885645.1 Bifidobacterium breve
CGGTGGGACTGACCGCCATGAACGAGCAATGTTCCATCACTTGGCATGAACTTCAATCTCAAACTGAATTCTCGATGCGCTACCTCTCACACGCAGGCGTCACGGCCGGTGATCGAGTGGCATTCCTTGTTCCTCCAGGACCATCATTAATTCCTTTGATATACGCCACATGGAATCTTGGTGCTGCAGTGGTACTCGCAGACTCAGGGCTGGGATTACGAGGAATGTTCCGTGCACTTCGCGGTGCTCACATTGATCACGTTGTGGGGATCCCGCGCGCATGGCCACTTATGCGAAGTTTACAAATCCCGGGAGCCCGAATAAGCACGAAAAACATGGATAGGGCGGACGATCGTGGAACTCCGGACCCAGTAGGCGCAAAAACGAATCGGGGCGCATTCCCCGCGGGTGATTTGGGCGCGGTTGTTTTTACTTCTGGGTCAACCGGTCCCGCAAAAGGCGTTCAGTATTCGCGAGGACATATTTCGCGCACAGTCTCTGCATTGCAATCGCAGTATTCAATTCAATCCGACGACGTCATCATCGCGGCCTTTGCACCTTGGGCCGTGTTTGGCCCAGCTTTGGGAATCGCGTCGGTATTGCCGGATATGAATCCTGGCAAACCCAGTTCGCTGACCTATCGCGCACTCAATGAGAGCGTTGTTCGGGCGGGTGGGACATTGCTGTGGGCCTCACCAGCTGCTTTGACCAACGTTTTAAACACTGTTCCCGAATCTGAAAATGCGGATTGGAGCGGTATTCGATTAATTCTGAGTGCAGGAGCGCCAGTACCCAAATCATTGCTGAAACGATTGGCGCTCATGATTCCGAACGCTTCGATTAGGACTCCCTATGGAATGACAGAAGCATTGCCCCTGAGTGAAATTTCACTTTCAGAGATTCTCAATTCAGTTGAGGATCAAGGGGTACTTGTTGGGAAGGGCCTGCCCGGAGTTGATATCAAGATCGCACCATGGGATTCCCCGGATCGATTGACGACAGAACCTGAAGTCATGGGTGAAATTGTGGTGCGCGCTCCGCACATGAAAAACAGTTATGACAATCTCGCATTCACTGAGCGCATGAGCACCCAATTTGCTGGCTGGCACCGCACGGGAGATGTTGGGCATTTGGATACTGATGGCTCACTGTGGATTGAGGGACGAAAGTCGCATGTAATCACCACGAACCTTGGGGTTGTCACACCCGTTCCCGTTGAACAAAGGGTTGAGTCTTTGGACTTTGTTCGTCAAGCTGCATGTGTCGGGGTCGGGCCAAAGGATGGATCCGTTGTCGTGATCGTGTACATCGAATCTGATCTAGCAAAAGAACTTTCGCCATTGCAACGCGAGGACCAAGTCAGGGCGGTATCAGGCGTCCCAATTGCGGCGATGCTTCTGGTCAAGTCACTGCCAACCGATATTCGTCATAACGCAAAACTCAACCGAGAAGAGATTTCTCGATGGGCCAACAAGAAGTTGGCGGGCTCCGGGTGAAAGTACTTGTAACCGGAGGGCGGGGGCTTCTCGGGTCATCGGTTGTTCAGGAAGTCCTGAAGGCGGGTCACGAATGCGTTGTCGTCCAGAGGAATCCCAGCGGAGTTACGGGGGCTCGAGAGTTTCTCGACGACCTTATGGCACCCAAATACTCCGATCAATGGCTGGCTGGAGTGGACGCGGTTATTCACTTGGCCGCGAAAGTGGGGATTGTTGGGAGTTACCAAGAATTCTTCGATGCAAATGTTCGAGCATCGCAAATACTCATGGATGCCGCAAAAAGACATGGAGTCAAAAAGTTCATTTATGCTTCCTCTCCTTCGGTTGCCCACACCGGAAGTGCACTCATCGGTGCGGAGGCGGGTCCGGCTGAACCTACAAGGGTTCGGGGTTCGTACAGCCAAACAAAAGCAATGGCCGAATTGGAGGTACTTGCAGCGAGCACTTCGAGTTTTTCTACGTTGGCATTGCGCCCGCACTTGGTCTGGGGCCCTGGGGATACACAACTGATTGAGCGAATCGTGGCCAGGGCCCGTGCGGGCAGATTGTTTTACATTGATGGCGGTTATGCCTTAATTGATTCAACGTATGTGACGAATGCGGCGCAGGCTTTTGCTTGCTCATTAACCGCTTCGCCGGAAGCTTTTGGCCTGGCTCATATGGTGACAAATGGAGAACCTCGAACGGTGCGGGAAACGTTAATCCGAATTACGCACGCTGCTGGTGTGCCAGCTCCCGTTCGCAGCGTTTCATTTCACATCGCTATGGCGGCCGGGCGTGCCGCTGAATTTGCGTGGAGGAACCGCACTACTGAACCGCCATTAACATCCTTCCTCGTTGAGCAACTGGCAACTGCTCACTGGTTTGATATTGAGCAAACTAAGACGTTACTGAACTGGAGTCCGAGCATTTCACTTGATGAAGGCTTTGTTGAATTAGCGCAATGGTATGCGATAAGTAGCATTACACGGTGACCCACGGATTTGAAGTCCTATCCCAACTCGATCAGGCACGTGGAAGAACTGGAGTTATCACCACTCCACACGGTCAAATACACACACCGGCGTTCATTCCCGTGGGGACCAAAGGCACGGTTAAATCACTCCTCCCCGAAACTGTCCGTGAACTCGGTGCACAGGCTGTTCTTTCGAACGCCTATCACCTGTATCTGCAACCGGGGACCGAAATAGTTGATGCAGCAGGTGGGCTCGGTTCATTTATGAATTGGCCACTTCCCACATTCACCGACAGTGGCGGCTTCCAAGTGCTGTCTCTGGGCGTAGGCTTCAAAAAGGTGCTTTCTATGGACAGTGCAAATAGTGTGGAGAGTGACGTGATTGCGCCGGGGAAAGAAAGGTTGGCACACGTAGATGATGAGGGTGTGACCTTTAAATCTCATCTTGACGGATCAATGCATCGATTTACCGCAGAGATCTCCATGCAGGTACAACATGCCCTTGGAGCCGACATTATTTTTGCTTTCGATGAGTGCACGACGTTGATGAATACAAAGGAATATCAAATTCTTGCTATGCGCAGAACACTCGAATGGGCGCAGAGGTGTATCGATGAACACCAAAGACTGACCAAAGAGCGCGCAACAAAGCCCTATCAAATGCTTTTCGGCGTTATCCAAGGAGCACACTTTGAGGATCTGCGGAGGAAGGCCGCCCGCGAAATTGGGGAACTGGACTTTGATGGATTTGGAATCGGTGGTGCGTTGGACAAGGAAACCCTGGGCACGATCATCAGTTGGGTGGTCGACGAATTACCGGAAAACAAGCCCCGACATTTATTGGGGATAGGCGAACCACTTGATCTCTTCGTTGGTGCAGAAAATGGAGTTGACACGTTTGATTGTGTTGCCCCCACACGTAATGCCCGAAATACGGCTCTGCTCACGGTTGAGGGCAGATTTAACGTATCCAATTCACCCAGCAGAGGGAACAATGGACCGGTTGATAGTGAATGCGACTGTTACACATGCCTCAACTACTCACAGGGATATTTACACCATGCATATAAAGGAAATGAACTTATCTTCCCCACTCTGGCAAGCATCCATAATTTAAGATTCACTGTGCGACTGGTGGATCAAATCCGGGAGCACATGCAAGCGGGAACATATTTTGAGTTCAAACGCGATTGGGTTGAGCGATTTACCACTGGTCGTTATGCAAAAAAGAATTAGTTTCCAAGATAGGTTGGCTCACGTCTTTTGATGGCCCTTATCACAGGGTAGCTAATGGGGAGCAGAAAGACTTCGAGCAAGGTTTTGTAGAGATAACCAACGAGGACGTAGTTGAGGAATTCTGCTCCAGTAACTATTCCGTAAAACGCAACGGTGCAAAAAACTAATGTGTCAGCGAATTCTCCGACAACCGTCGATCCAATCAGTCGAGCCCATAAGTATTTTTCTTTAGTCCTCTGCTTAATTTTGACCAGCACGTACGCGTTGAGGAGTTGACCAACCAGGTAACCCAGGACGCTAGCCAACACGATTCGAGGGAAGAACCCAAGTACGGATTCAAACGCATCTTGATTCTCATAGGCGTCAGCCGCAGGTGAAATTTGAACCAAATAAAAAGTAAAGGCGGCAAGTATCGACATAGCGAACCCGGTAAAGATGGCCCTCCGTGCGGCCTTCCAACCGTAGACCTCGCTGATGATGTCGCCGATAATGTAGGTCAAAGGAAAGAGAAAGACCCCACCGTCGGTTATCAGGGGTCCAAATTCAATTAATTTGGTGGCCCCGATATTGGAGATAAGCAGGACTCCCACAAAGGTGGCCAGAAGATAGGGGTAGAGCGATCTACCGGTGCGCGCGAAATTAGCGCCACCGGGTTGGGGCGCTTCGCGTGAGAAGGGCGTTGCATCTGACATTGTGCCCCCGGCAGGATTCGAACCTGCGACCTTCGGTACCGGAAACCGGCGCTCTATCCCCTGAGCTACGGAGGCAGGGGACGGTAAGGCTAGCAGCGTGCCCGTGTGCAAACATGTCGCGGTGGCCAATTTCCGTGCAGCAATGACCAACTTTTCAGGCCTGCCTTATGTGAATCCCGCAATTGAATTCGCGCGTGACTTTGTTGTTCGGTTCGGGGCGCTCAACGTCTCGTTGTTGTCAGGTGGACTTTCTTATTACGTGATCTTGGCGCTAGCTCCCATCGCCATTTCAGTGGGCGCCATTTCGGGATTGTTCATAGATCAGGAGCAGTTTGTTGCAGGGTGGGATTCCCTTGTCAGCCGTGGACCGAAATCACTCAGTGGTCTTGACCCAGTAGTTACGTCACTTTCTTCATTGGCGCAGTCTGCGACGACGGGCTCGGTTACCGCGACAACAATTATTAGTTTAGTTCTAGCGGTCTACGTCTCGCAAAAAGTGGTTTACGGGATTCTAAGGATCCAAGATCACATCTTTGACAACGATCGAACTCCATCTGGAATGTTGGTCCGCATTAGATCTGCCGTCATCGCATTGGTCCTGATCATCGTGATTGTGGCCTCGCTTCTCGCTGTGACCTTTGTACCGGTGTTTTTGAGTAGCCTCAACATCGAAAACACTTTTCTGGGATTACTCGACACACTGGGCTGGTTGACGCCCGCCATTTTTGTGTATCTCTTGGTCTGGTTTGTCATGAGACATACGAGCGGTTCCAACGGAGTCGTAACGTGGAGATCACCAGGTTTGCTCGTTGCGACAGTGCTAATTATTTTGTCGATTGGAGCATTCGGGATTTACGCTAATCAATCTTCAACCGTTGGATCAGCACTTGTTGTTTTCGGAGCTCCGATTGCAGTTTTAATCTGGGCCTATCTCGTGTTTCTGGCGTTCTTTACCGGGGCAATTGTTGAAGGTCTCACCCGCGATCGTGGCTTAGCGCGAAAACCAACGCGGGGGACCACTGACCATAGCAATGATGAAAGCGCCAACAGCGGCACCAATGCCCGTGCTGAATATTGAGATCCCGGGAAGCAGTAGGCCAGCCATTGCCCCTCCTGCGCCCATGACTGCCGCGCCCACCGCTGCGTAGGCAACCCTTCCACCAGAAGTTGATTGATCACGCTGAGCCGGAGTGCCTGATTCTTTGCGCTGTACGGGTGCTGGTTGTGGTGAATCCTGCCCGGAGATCTCGCGCAAGAGTTTTTCGATTTCATCGTCAGAAGCCATATGAGCACTCTATGTCACGCCTTGCTTGTGAGCAGATACGCTCGCGCCGTGGCAATTAATGACGTTTGCGAGAGCGTTCAGCGTGTTGTGGACGAACTTTTGAGCCAGGGAATCTTGACCGCGGGTGTGGAAGTAACCCTTGAGCGCCCAAAGTCGCGTGAGCACGGGGACTACGCCACCAATGTGGCACTCGTTGCTGCAAAATCCTCAACTATTGCACCGAGGGAATTAGCGTTGAAGATCGCCGAGGCCTTGAGGGCAGACCCAGCATTCACAGAAGTAAGCGTGGCTGGTCCTGGTTTTGTGAACATTCGACTCTCGGCGCAGACGCAGGGAGAAATCGCCCAACGTGTGGTGAATCAAGGTTCTGCCTATGGCCGCAACGACGCGTTGATGGGCAAGAGTTTCAATGTTGAATTCATTTCAGCAAATCCCACAGGGCCGCTGCACCTTGGTCATACCCGCTGGGCGGCCGTGGGGGATGCACTCGCCCGCGTGTTGGCGGCCGCGGGAGCGGACGTCACAACCGAGTTTTATATCAACGATCGCGGTGTTCAAATGGACAAGTTCGGTGAATCGGTCATGGCCGCGTCGTGGGGAAAAGCGGTTCCAGAAGATGGCTACCACGGCGGCTACATTTTGGATCTTGC
>CAMCYV010000090.1 GCA_945885645.1 Bifidobacterium breve
ACTGGTTCAGTGATTGCGGTAGTTCTTGACCAGGTGACTCCGGTAGCTCCACGGCCGGGTGACACCCTGCGAATTTCCGGAAAATTGCTTAATTCATCCAGTACCGCGGTCACGCAGGTGTCGGCCCGCCTCGGTATCTCAGCCAGCCCGCTCAGTGATCGCAATGAGATAGCACTCGCTACAGACCTGGAACTCAACTCAGAAATTGACCCGATTGATTACTTCCTCGATAGCACAAGGGTTGACGCGAGTGATGTTTTGAAGCCGGGTGATCAAGCCAGCTTTGAGATAGCCGTACCGATTAACGACCTTCCCCTTGGCAGTGACGGTGTTTACACCATGATGGTGGAGATTCGGGGAGCAGCTGGAGTGGGCGGAGTGAGCCGCCAAGGTGGTGTGCGTACGTTTATTCCCTGGATGGGTCCGCAGTCCAGTCCCATCGATTTGGTGTGGCTGTGGCCACTTGTTGACTACCCCGCTCAGGAAGCAAATGGTGTTTTACTCAATGAAGGAATTCCGCGTTCATTGGCCCCTGGCGGCCGATTGGATTCACTTCTCAATATTGCAGCCAACTACTCCAGCAAAGTCAGCTGGATCGCGGATCCACAATTACTTCAGGTCGCCCAAGACTTATCCGGTGGTTACCAAGTCCGTAGTGGTGATTCGATTTCAGTTGGCGACCTGTCGCAGGACTCTGGTCAGTGGTTGGCCCGATTAAGTCAGGCACTTGATTCGAGCCGGGCTTCATCTGATCGGCTACCACTTCGAGTGACACCGTACGCCGATATTGATGCGAGTGCCGTGACACGCTCGGGTCAGGAAACCGATGTGGTGCGTTCGACCACGACTGCGGCGAGTGTGGCAACAAGTGTCTTAGGACAAAGTGTTGAAGGTACTTTGTACTGGGCACCCAGCGGGAGGCTCAATAAAAAAACGGGTGACCTGCTGGCTTCAAGCGGTGTTCGCACCGTGATCCTTCGTGGTACCGCTTTACCGCCCATGGACTCCACAACTGTTTCAACTGGATTCGGTGTTTTAGGAACGACCTACGGCGGCATGAACGCTGTTCTCATTGACCCTGGACTGAGTGCAACCCTTTCCCTACCCCAAACTTCTCTGTCAAATTCAATTCTGATGCGTCAACAATTCCTAGCGGAGACTGTTCTGCTCAGTCAACTTATTCCTAGTGCGTCCGCTTCCCGCATGATCGTTGCTGGGCCCGAGGACATTCGTTGGAATCCTTCACCTGACGCACTTAATTCATTACTCGATGCCACGGGGAAGGTTCCCTGGATCAATGCCGCATCCCTTTCTGATTTGCTGAATGAAAACAGCTCCAGCATTGCGCGTAAGCGTGTTGGATACGGGCCCAAGGCTCAAGACGCGGAACTGGCATCCACGTATTTAGAAACAGTACAGAAGGCAAGTGAGGAACTCGCATCACTCACCGCGGTACTGGACAACCCTAGTGGGGTCACGGACGCTTACTCCGAGGCGATTCTGCGAGCACAATCAAGTGCTTGGCGATCAGAGCCTGCAACAGGTGTCGAACTTGTTTCTAGTATTTCAGTGAGTTTGCGTGAACAGATTAATAAGGTGTACGCGCTCTCTGAAGGAACAATCACGCTCTCCGGTGAGAGTGGTTTAGTCCCGGTAACAATAGCCAATGACCTTGATAGAACAGTTACGGTTGGTGTGCAGTTGCGGGGAATTCCCGAAGCTCGCTTAGAAAGCCCACCACTCTACGAAATCACCATTGAACCAGGAAAAAAGGTCAGTGTTGAACTTAAAGCAACTGTTGTAGGTGGCCGCACATTGAATGCAGGTGTTCAACTTCTCACCCCTCAAGGTCAAGACTTTGGGCGACCCGCGCGAATCGAACTTGTTTCAACGGCCTATGCACGCGCCGCAGCGTGGGTAATCGGCGCCGCATTCGCTGCAATCGTTATATTTGTTGTGGTGGGAATTACTCGGCGCGTTCACAAGGCCACTACCGGAGCCCGGGCTAATTCACAGAAGAATGAGCCACATGTCTGAACGGGCGTTATTAGGTCCCAGCACGGTTATGGCCGCGGGCACCGTCACATCACGTGTGACTGGAATCGCCCGGGATATCACCATGACGGCTGCTCTCGGATTCTTCCTGGTTTCCGACGCATTTTCCTTGGGCAACTCACTTCCCAACATGATTTACATTTTAATTCTCGGCGGTGCACTAAACGCTGTTTTTATCCCGCAACTTGTTCGCAAAATGAAGGACGATGTCGATGACGGTCGCGCTTACGCCGACCGCCTCATCACGATCACGGCGATCGCCCTACTCGCTTTGTCTATCATCTCAATAATTTTGGCGCCATGGATTGTCGACCTATATACACCGAGCGACTACCCACAAACTGAATTTGATTTAGCCGTCGCCTTCGCTCGTTTATGTCTACCACAAATATTTTTCTACGGCCTCTACACAATGTTTAGTCAGGTGTTGAACACCCGCGGGAAATTTGGTGCACCGATGTTTGCACCAATCGCTAACAACATTGTGGCAATCTCAACTTTCCTATTATTCATTTATTTTGCGGGTACCAGCGCCGCCGCCGACGGAAACCTGACATCGGGTCAAGTGTGGTTACTCGGTTTGGGTACCACTTTGGGTGTTGTTATCCAAGCCTGCATTTTGATTCCAGTCCTCTATCGCGCCGGCTACGTGTGGCGGCCGCATTTTGATTGGCGGGGGTACGGACTACGCAAAGCAGGGAAGCTGGCCGCGTGGACCATTGGTCTCGTGCTGGTTAATCAGTTGACTTATCTAGTAATCACTCGATTTGCTACCCAAGCAAACATCAATGCGATCACATCAGGCGTTGCAGCGGCAGGGCTCACCACCTACCAAAAAGCACACTTAGTGTTCATGTTGCCCCATAGTGTGATCACAGTTTCCGTCATCACAGCATTGCTTCCTTCCCTGAGTCGAGTTGCTCACTCAGGCAAACTCACTCAAGTTTCACATGACCTCGTTGGTGCGATGCGACTGGTTTCATTTCTCATAATCCCCATTACCGCCATGATCTTGGTGGTTGGCACTTCAGTAGCTGTTCTACTTTTTGACTTTGGCGCTGCGACAACAGATCAAGCCCAGGTACTGGGTCAAGTGATCTCAGTATTCATGCTTGGGATGCTGCCATTCACTCTCTTCTATGTTCTACTACGCGGCTTCTACTCTCTGGAGGACACCCGCACCCCATTTTTCATCACTGTGATTTTCTCCCTTGTCTTTCTGGGCCTGTTAGTCCCATTCTTTGGTCAACTCACCGGTGGTGGTGTCCAAATTACTTTCATTGCATTGTGTTACAGCATTTCTTACTGGGTAGGGCTAGTCATTGCTTGGGTTGTTTTGGCCCGCAAACTAGGTGGACTCTTATCACTGTCGGCAATCGGATCAATTGGACGGATGCTCATTGTTGGAATTCTCTCTGTTGTGGTCATGCTATTTACTCAAAGCAGACTTAATGAATTATTTTTTGGTGGGACGGGGATCGTTAATTACTCTGAGAAAACAACTTTGTTGATTCGTTTATTTCTGGTGATCTTGAGCGGAGCAGTTAGTTACATCGTTTTGTCGTGGCTCTTGCGGGTCCCTGAAATCACCCTGGCATATCGTGTTTTCCGCGACAAACTAGTTCCTAAGGTGAACACATGATCGGCCCAGGCACCACGTTCAACCGATACACACTGTTGGAGATCATAAGTGAGCATGTTCCTGCAGAGAGCGGTCAATTTGCTGTCCAATTGTGGCGGGGTCGCGACGATATCTTGGATCGAGATATTGCAATTCGCTTGATGCGAACCAAAGATCAACGCTTGATCAAAGTTCTCGGAGCCGCGCAAGCCGCCGCAATAGCCGATGACCGCCGACTTCTACGAGTCCTCGATATTCTCGACATTGCAGCCACTGAGGAGGATCACTCCTACACCGCAATTATTAGTGAATGGTGTGCCGGTACACCGCTTCACATTGCCGTGAGCGAGGCAGACACCCCAACATTTGATGCCGAGTTCTCGCTTGATTCTGTTGCCAGTATTGCTTGGGCCCTGAATGCGTGCCTCTTAATTAACCTTGAACACGGGCGGCTTCGTCCTAGCTGTATTTTCTTGACAGAGAACTCTGAAGTGTTGATTAGCGGTCTTGCTGTTGATCACGCCTTGTTCGGACCATTATTTGAATCACGCACCTCACAGGATTCCTCTACCGCAAAAGATGTTAACGGACTGGGATCATTGCTGTATTGCTTCACAACCGGCCTCTGGCCATATCCGGTTTACTCAAGTGAAAAGAATCCAGACGCAGCACTTACTGTTCATGTCCCTTTTTCACCTAAAGTTGGTAAGGACATTCCTTTACCTTCTAGTGTGAAAGCAAGTATTCCGCGCGCTGTCGACGAAATCGTAAGTCGGAGTGTGATTGGCGCGAGCAAATCGCGTGGGGTAACACGAATCAAAGACTCACTCGGTTTCGCAAACTCAATTGCCTCTGCAAGGGATTATCACGCACCTCTCAGCACGACAACGGTGCGAGCACCGGTTGGGGTTTCGCAACACCGGTCACCAACTAGTTTTGCTAGACGTGCAGTTAGTGTCGCGGTAGCTGCGGCAATAGTTATTGCTCTTTTGTTAATAGGAACGCAACTCCTGCGTGCTTCACACTCCACCTCGGCTTCATCTGATTCCGAAGGGGGCGTGGTCAGTGCAACCGAAATTCTCACGAGTCCAGCAAAACCATACGTAGAAGTCGAAGTCGGCAATACTGCCGGAACCATTCCCATTGCAGCTGTGCGCTCATTTGACCCGCTGGGAGGTCCACCCAATGGCGCTCTGGGCACAGAGAGAGAAGATATCGTGTCCCGGGTAATTGACGGTGATGCCGTCACCGCCTGGACCACTAAGACCTATAAGACTGCGTCCCTGGGGAAAAAGGGTGGGGTCGGCCTCATTCTTGATCTCGGTGCGGAAACTGAGGTCACCGGTGTCTCCTTGGGCCTTGTTGGCTACGGAACAGATCTACAGGTTCGGGTATCCAATGAAATTCTGCCCGACCCGGATTTATGGACAAAGTTAGTCAGTATTGACGACGTAGGCCCACAAATTGACGTTCGTGCCCCCAGACCGGTATCGGGTCGCTACGTGCTTATTTGGTTAACCGGTATTCCGCCAACGAAAGACGGGGAGAAATTCCAGGGCGGAATCACGAGCGCATCCGTTTTTGGAGCGGTCAAATCCGACTGATCCACGGGCATCCGTGAAGGGATTGGCCCCTTCATTAGGCTAATCGTGTGTCTGAGGCCGATCTCCGCGAATTAAGTGATCGTGAGTTGATCGCTGCCCATGTCGCAGGGGATTCCCAAGCATTTAGTGAGCTTGTCTCTCGGCATCGTGACCGCCTTTGGTCGGTCTCCCTTCGGACAACCGGTGACCCGGAAGAGGCAAGTGATGCCCTCCAGGACGCTTTAATTTCAGCATTTCGACGGGCCGACCAGTACCGCGGTGAAGCCGCCGTCACGACATGGCTGCACCGGATTGTGGTCAATGCTGGATTGGACCGGCTTCGTCGTCGGGCAGTCCGTCCCACCACGACTTTGCCCGACCACGATGAGTACAACGGCTTGGAGATTGTCGAGCCCCGAGATGCTATTACCGAGCGGGAAAACTGGATCGAAATCTCAGCAGCCCTTGCGGAACTGCCGCAGGATCAAAGGGAGGCCATAATTCTGGTCGATGTCCAGGGCTACTCGGTTGAGGCGGCGGCAAAGGAACTCAATTGCCCCACGGGCACGATTAAAAGCCGATGTAGCCGTGGAAGAGCCAAACTCGCCGAGACCTTGGGGCACTTGCGGAACCAAGACGTCGGTGAAATCGTCACAACAACAGATCAGTCCAACACAGGGAAGACCAACACAGGGAAGACCAACACAGGGAAGGAGGAGTAAGACGTGAAAGACCACAACGAAGACTCCGAATTCCCAGAAGGTGCCTTCCCAGAACTTACACGCCATCTGGCGGCCTACGGCCAGTATTTGGATGCAGAGCCGGTTGATGTCATGCCCACCAGTGTTTGGGAACACATCGCTACGACCCTCTCCCTCGAGTCTGCTGACCGAGTCGTCCCCGATTCTCCAGCTGCCCTTGGCTCAGACCCCGCCGTCCTTGAACTGGATAGCTACCGTAAGCACCGGATCGGTGGCAAATGGGTTGGTGGCCTCGTCGCGGCGAGTGTGACCCT
>CAMCYV010000091.1 GCA_945885645.1 Bifidobacterium breve
GCGCGTTTACCCGATGGAAAACTTTTACTGGGCCTACCCGGTGATCCACGCAGTGCACTTGCCGCTCTTGTGAGCATTGCACCACCTTTGATCGCTGGTCTGCGCGGAGCAAAATGGAGTGAGAGCACCCAAACTGCTGTTCTCATCGATGAGACTCCATTACCCGAGTACGCGGAGGACACAGCCATAGTGCCCATCAGGGTGACCAACAGTCCTGCCGGTCGAACTGCACAGGTACTTCACTCTGGCGGACCTGCCGGTTTAACCGGATGGGCGAATGCAACCGACTTCGCGGTCGTCCCACCCGGTATGGGCTCTCCCGGCGACGTTGTCATGACACTTTCCGCGTTAGGGGTCTAATTAGGGGTCCGATTGCGGTGGCTAGTACCTGATCCAGTGTCGTTGCTGGCATGATTGAGTGCGTGCGAAGAGAAGGCAACTGCGATGCCAGACGATAAAGACAGCAGTTCAACTGAATCCATTCGGTCATTACTATTTCGTGGCAGCAAGATCACACCATTACAGAATGTAAGTTTGCGCATTGGTGTCGCAGTTCTCGCCCTGGTCATCACTGCACTCATCGTCTACTTCGAGCGTACGTGTTACGCCGACCGAGGTGTCACGGGAGAACTCACCCTGGTCGACGCTTTCTATTACGCGACGGTGAGCCTTTCAACAACCGGTTACGGCGACATTGTTCCCGTGTGTGAATCCTCCCGAATAGTCAACGTGCTCGTGATCACACCGCTTCGCTTCCTGTTCCTGATTGTTCTGATCGGTACGACGATCGAAGTCTTAACCAAAAAAACGCGAAGTGAAATCCGCTCCCGGCAATGGAGGAAGAAAGTGGAAAACCACACCATCATCATTGGATACGGAGTCAAAGGTCGTAGCGCCGCCAAGGCGCTCCTCGACGCTGGTTACAACCCCAACACCATTGTTGTCGTTGCACCCGATCGCGAGTCGTGTGATCTTGCAACACGAGACGGTCTCGTCGCTTTCGTTGGTGACGGCCGCCAAGAAGAAGTGCTCCGTGATGTGTCAATTGAGCGAGCCGGGCAAATAATTGTCGCCACCAACGAGGACGACACCTCGGTGTTGGTAACTCTCACCGCTCGCCGGCTTGCGCCGGCTGATGCAAAAATTATCGCCGCCGTCCGAGAGTCACAAAACGCCGATGTTATGCGCCAATCGGGTGCGACTAGCGTCATCCCCACCGCTGAATCCGCTGGGCGCCTCATGGGACTGTCGGTCATTAGCTCAGCAGCGGGTGCGCTCATGGAAGATCTACTTGACTCCTCCCGTGGACTGGAAGTTACCGAACGGGAGGTAACCAAAGATGAGCTTGGCATGTCACCGGGTGATCTCAACGAAAAAGGTCTCATCATTTTGGCGATAATTCGAGGCGGTATCACGCACCGTTTCTACACTGAAAGTATTCGCTTCCTTGAGCAAGGCGATCGAATGGTTGTCATTAAATACAATCATGATGAGGACTGACCATGTTTGCCATCACCCAAAAAGATTTTGGTGGTCCGGAAACCCTTGAATGGTCCAGGGTCGCCGACCCGCAACCGGATCCCGGTGAAGTAATCATCGACATCACTGCTACCGCTGTTAACCGCGCAGATCTACTGCAGCGCAAAGGAAACTACCCCCCTCCCCCCGGCACTACCGACATTCTCGGCCTTGAGTGCTCCGGAACAATCGTTTCCGTTGGCGCAGCGCTCACCATGGACCGGATCGGCGAGCGCGTAACCGCACTATTAAATGGTGGCGGATACGCGCAAAAAGTGGCGGTTCCCCTCGGTCAGGTAATGAGCGTCCCCGAGGGTGTCAGCCTCATTGATGCCGGAGCCCTGCCGGAAATTGCCGCGACGGTGTGGAGCAACTTCACCAAGGTGCTGCACCTGCGCGAAGGAAACACAATTCTCATTCACGGTGGTGGCGGAGGAATCGGAACATTTGCAATTCAGGTAGCAAAGGCGCTCGGGGTAAAAGTTGCAGTAACCGCCGGCAGCCAAGAAAAACTCAATATGTGCGCATCTCTGGGCGCGGACCTCCTGATCAATTACAAGGAGCAAGATTTTGTCGAAGTGATCCAGGAAACCTGGGGTGGCACTGACAATATTTTGGACAACATGGGCGCAAGTTACCTTTCTAAAAATGTCGAAGCACTCAAGCGCAATGGTCACTTGGCAATTATCGGAATGCAGGGTGGAACCAAAGTTGATTTCCAGATAGACCAACTGCTTCGCAAGAACGCCACGATCAGCGCAACCTCACTGCGCGGTCGCCCAGAGTCGGAAAAGTCGGCGATTTGTCGGGAGGTTGAGAAAATTGTCTGGCCCTGGATCACTGACGGCACGGTTAAATTGGTGATTGACCGAGTAATGCCCATCGAAGACGCGGGTGAAGCCCATAAAATTCTTGAAAACGGCGAGGCAACTGGAAAGATACTGCTCCAGGTTCGTTAAACGAGCGCCGCAATTTTGCGGATCAAGTACGGCGAGAAATACCCGCTGTACTTTGATTGAAGCTCTGGATTGCGCCAATCCATCCCGGTAACGACACCACGACAGGTCGGAAATTCACACAGGCACGCAAACTCGTCATAGTCCGATGCGTCACACATTGCGTAATCAAATGAGAGTTCTTCACCGGGTTCAATATCGCGCATGGCGACCAAAATTTGGGATCCGATCAGACCACAGTTGGGTTCACACGAATGATTCAACATTTCACCGGCTTCTGGTGTATCACCGGACACCAAATACAGATCGTGATCAATTTGAATTGAACGACCCCGACGGTCCTTACTCATGGTGTCGAGGGTTTCACGCTCAATTACCCAGCCACCGAAACCGGCAACGGTTTCACCCTTGCTGATCCGCTCCGTCACAAAGGAGCCCCAACCTTTTCCGCCGGCGGGGCGAGCCTGTGCTTTCGGGGTCAACCAGTTGTAGTCCATGAAGGCTCCCTGCGCTCAGTGTGTAAGACCTCGGCGTAATCCAAAGACAGCGAATCGTGCCACATGGAAGTTGACTACTCTCACCCACCCTGCCTGTCGGCCTTTTTACCCACGACCGAGCGCCACAATTCACCCTCCCCTGAGAAAAGTAGACTGAACCCGTGATCGACCCCAATATCCTGCGTGCACACCCCGAGCTCGTTCGGGAATCCCAGATCAAACGTGGCGAGGACCCGAACCTGGTTGACCAGTGGCTAGCGGCAGACATTGCCGCTCGTGAGGGACAGCAAGCCTTTGACCTTCTCCGTAATGAGCAGAAGATTCTCGGGAAAGAGATGGGTCCGTTGCAGGGCAGGCTCAAAAAGGAGCCCGCACCCGAGTTAACCGCGCAGGTGGACGCTCTCATGGCGAAGGCGACGGAGCTTGCCGCTCGAGTCAAGATTGCCGATGAACACGCGTCACATCTCAATGAAAAAGTTAACGCAATCGCTGGCGCTCTCTCCAATATTGTTGATCCTCGCTCACCCGTTGGTGGTGAAGACAAATTTGAATTAATCGAATTAGTGGGAACACCCCGCGATTTCGCAGCTGAAGGTTTTGTCCCCAAAAATCATCTGGAAATCGGTGAGGCGCTCAAAGCAATCGACGTTGATCGTGGAGCAAAAGTTTCAGGCTCCCGCTTCTACTTTCTGACCGGTCAGGGCGCACTCCTCGAGTTTGCATTATTGAATCTTGCAATGGCGCAAGCCACCGCCAACGGATTCATTCCCATGATCACGCCCGCCTTGGTTCTGCCCGCCGCAATGGAAGGAACAGGTTTCCTCGGCCAAGCAGAAGAAAATGTTTACCGGGTTGAATCCGACGACATGTATTTGGTTGGCACCTCAGAAGTTCCACTCGCGGCCTATCACTCCGATGAAATCATTCCCGGTGCTGACCTGCCGTTGCGTTATGCCGGTTGGTCAACATGTTTCCGCCGCGAAGCAGGTTCCTATGGCAAAGACACAATGGGAATTATTCGTGTTCATCAATTCGACAAAGTTGAAATGTTCGTCTACTGCGATCCCGCACAGGCGCAAGCAGAACATGAACGACTTCTGCAGTGGGAGAAAGACTTCCTTGATGCCCTTGAACTCCCTTACCGGGTGATTGATGTTGCATCCGGTGACCTTGGGTCAAGTGCTGCTCGCAAGTTTGACATTGAAGCATGGATTCCAACCCAGGGTACCTACCGCGAAGTGACATCGACTTCGAACACAACCGAGTACCAAGCCCGCCGGTTAAAGATTCGGATGCGCGATTCAGAAGGAACAAAGCCACTGGCAACCTTGAATGGAACTTTGTGCGCGATGCCGCGCATAATTGTTGCGATCCTGGAAAACCACCAACAGGCCGACGGAACTGTGAGTGTGCCTAAGGCATTGCAACCTTTCCTCGGTGGAAAGAAAGTGCTCACATGACAACAATCCAGGATCCCCAAGGCCCCCCTCTGCACATTGCGGGTGAGGCACTGCCCATCAACTGGAGACCAGAGCTCATCGCGCTAGACATTGATGACACGCTTGCAGAATATTTGGGCAGCATTGCCCACGAAGCCGTTGACGCAATCGAGCGGATAATCGAAGCTGGTATCAAAGTAACTCTTGCAACCGGCCGTTCCATCAGTACTACCTACCCCATTGCTCGGGCAGCTGGTATCGACGACTTGATCGTCTGCAGTAACGGTGGCATATTGGCCATGGTCGAAACTGAAAAGGTCATGGAAGCCATCACATTTGACCCTATGGATGCAATTGAGCAAATCATGGTTCTTGTTCCCGATGCGGTTTTCGCTGTTGAAGACACTAAAGGCCACTTTTTTACAACCCACATGTTTGAAACTGGCGCACTCGGAGTCAATATCCAAGAAGTCGGACTTGCCGACCTGACCAAGGAACCCGTCGTCAGGCTGGTTGTCCGCAGCGAAAGCGCCACCGCGGAAACTTACAGTGCGGTAGCAAAAAGCCTTGGCTTTCACTCGGTTGTCTTTGGGATTGACCGAGTATCGTGGATGGACATTGCACCCCAAGGAGTCAACAAGGCAAACATGCTAAAAGAGGTGTGCGCTCGTCGACAAATCGATCCCACAAAAACAATTGCGATTGGTGATTCTTGGAACGACATTGAGATGTTGGATTGGGCTGGCTTCAGCGTGGCCATGGGAACTGCCGTGCCAAGAGTTGCGGCGCATGCAGATCTTGTTACGTCACCCGAGCCTGGGATCGGCGTTGCCCAGATCCTAAACGCAATTCAACTGTAAGCACATACCTGAAACAGTTGTACGAGTTGTTTAATCGATAGTAAGCATGATGTCAGGAATTGCCTCGTGCAATGCAACTCGCCAGTCGCGCATCGGTTCCATTCCCACTGCCGCCCAACCTTGGTGGCCCAAAACTGAATACGCGGGCCGCGGGGCGAGTTGAACGTAGCTGGAGGAATCGGTGGGCAGGATCCGATCGGGATCTTCGCCAATCTCGGACATAATCGCGCGTGCAAATTCATACCAAGAAGTGACACCACTGTTTGTGCCGTGGAAAATTCCCGAACCAGAGTAGGTATCCAACAATGTGACAATCTGGTCAGCCAGATCTGATGCTGAAGTTGGTTGACCAATTTGGTCGGTAACCACACTCAAGGTCTCACGATCCCTTTGCGCTTTGATAATTGTTTTCACAAAATTGCGTCCGGTCGGGCTGTACAACCAAGCGGTGCGGATAACGAGGTGGTTAGCTGGCAAAAGTTCACGCACGAAGTTTTCACCGGCAAGTTTGGTACGACCGTAAGCCGTAATTGGTCCCGGTTGTGAATCTTCTCGGTACGGCTCGGTTGCATCGCCACCAAACACGTAGTCCGTTGATATCTGCACTAAGCGCGCACCTACCCTGGCGCAGTATGTCGCCAGGATCGCTGGCCCCTCCGCGTTAACCGTAAACGCGGAGCTTTCCTTTTCTTCGGCTGCGTCAACTGCTGTCCAGGCGGCACAGTTGATCACAACGTCCGGTGCGATACTTGCAAACGTTGAGGCGATAGACAATTCGGAAGTAATGTCAATGTCGGGAAGGTCTCCAACAAAAAGTTCATCATTGGGTCGATCAGAGTAGCGATTAACCAACTCGGTACCAAGTTGCCCGTTGCTGCCGGTGACCAAGATCTTCATGTCAACTACTTAATCGCTGCCTTGGCTTGCAATGGTCGCCACCAGGATTCATTTGCCTTGTACCACGCAATAGTTTCGGCCAGACCGTCTTCGAATTTGTGTTG
>CAMCYV010000092.1 GCA_945885645.1 Bifidobacterium breve
AAGTGTTGCAAGATTCTGGTTGCTGAGTATTCGGGTTTACTTGTTGCCGTGGCCAGGCGCAGACCGGCTCCTTGCAACTCGGCGAGTAGTTCTGGCACGCCTTCGTAGACACTGTTCTCAAATAGGCCAACATCGTGGTAGCGCTCGCGATACTTGTCGATTGCTTGGGCGATCTCTTGGTCGTTCATGCCGAAAACCTCGCCGAAAGTGACGACTAGTGGTGGGCCGAGGTGCTTGCTCAATTCGTCACGGGGAGGGATCGGGATTCCTTGATCCTGCAGGGCGTACTCGAGGCAATTGAGAATCCCTGGACCTGAATCGGTCAGCGTGCCGTCAAGGTCAAACAGAATTAAATCAAGATCACGGTTTAGCATTAGGGAATCATGGCACTACCGAAAATCATTGCCCACCGCGGTGCAAATGACACAGAACCCGAGCACTCTTTAGCAGCTTATATTCGTGCTATTGAGTTGGGGGTTGACGCGGTTGAGTGTGATGTGCGTTTGACCAATGACGGAACACTGGTGTGTGTGCATGACCGGCGAATTGATCGCACAAGCACCGGGCGCGGATCAGTCTCGGGCCAGTTGCTCGCGGACTTGGTGACGAATGATTTCAGTGGAAGCCTTGATGACTGGATTGACTATGAAGACCCCAGACCCGATGAAAGTCGGACGCGGTTATTAACTTTGGAAACCCTGCTTACCACCGTTTGTGACTACTCCCAGACGATTGAGTTTTCCATTGAAACCAAACATCCGGTGCGGTACGGAAAATACGTTGAGCGTGAGTTATTTGACGTGCTGGTGCGGTACGGATTGACCAAAGTGCAAAAGGGAAGTGAGTTCCCGCGAGCGAGAGTTATGAGTTTTAGCCAATTCGCTGTTCAACGGTTCAAAAAACTCTCCCCATCGACCCAAGTTGTTTTACTTGCCGCGAGACCTGCCCTTCGTCGTCGAAATGGTTCCTTGCCACAGGGAGTTGGTATCTCTGGAATTGATATTCATTACCTGAAGAAAGACCCAGATTATGTTGATCGCGTGCATTCATTCGGACACGAAGTTCATGTGTGGACCGTTGATGAAATGCAAGACGTTGACCTGTGTCTGCAATTGGGGGTTGATGCAATCATTAGTAATCGTCCCGGTGAGGTAATTGCTCGGGCGAACTCCAGGGAAGTCGCGAAATAGTGGCCGCGCGAGTGAATTGTTTGTGAGTTCAGGTAAGTTTTCGCACTATGGCTAAGGAAACGCAAATCGAAGATGAAATCCCCGTAGTCGGCATGCGGGAACCATGCCCCTGCGGATCCGGTCGCCGTTACAAGGCGTGCCACGGTCGTGAGGCTTCTAAGGCTGTTGCCGCTCCTAACCGCCCATTCCAAGGATTTGCCAGTGAATGCGACATCGTCGCAATGCGAGAGCTGATTCCATCTGCGACAGCCGAGTTGACCCTTAAGCCTGGAGTTGCAGACGGACGCCGGGTGACGCTGGGGACGGTGCTCCCTATGGCCTACCCGGCACTGGTGCGGGCCAACGGCGATATTTTGTTGGGGCTGCAAATCAATACGGGAAGTGGTGACCCATCTCGCGACCTTGCGAACGCATTACAGCGCGCGCTGGTGGCTCCCTATGGCGAACCGGTGGGACTGGAGCGGGTCACCACAGATTCACCCTCGGCTCAAGAATTCATTGACGCTTCCGTTGCATTGGACGTTGTAGTCCATGAAAACTTTGATTTCTGGATAGAAGAGGGATCGGATTTAACCGACGAGGTAAAGGCATCCCTTGAGCGCGCAAGTGAATACGCGAATCCAACTGTGAAACTCGCATCAATTGACTCTGGCTACTGGACTCAGATGGGAGAGAAAGAGCACCTGCGTTGGATTATGTCCACCCCGGAGAACGAGTTACTCAATGCGCTCGCACGCCTGCATGCAGCCGAAGAAGACACAATCGGCCCTGACACCAGGTTGGTCGGCATGTTCCGCGCTCAAGGGTTGATCGTTCCGGTCTGGGATATTCCACTGGGTCGCGGTGCTGCTGCAATTGAAGAGCCAGCAGCAGAATTTGGTAAGCGACTCGACGCAGCATTGAAGTTGTCAAAGCCGTTAACCGATGCGGAGCGCCGTGCACGCTCTGGGCTGACTTCACGCCAAGTTACTTTGCGCGACGTTTAGAAAAATCTAGGTTGTGTCATTTCCGGGATTGTTTTCTTTGGGTTTGCCTTCATAGATGTCAACCGCTGAAGTTGGCCACACGGTGTTGAAATTTTTCCTCCGCACCCCGCTCCACGGTGCTGGAACCACAGTGAGTGTGTAAGCGAGTTGGTAGGCAACGTATTCATAGCGAGCTCGTGTAACCGAAAACTGTTCCCAAGCAGTGTCAAGATCAACTTCCACCGGGTAGCCAGCCCGCTTGAGCATATTGACGGCATCGGTGAACTCTTCTTTTGAGATTTGGGTAACGTTTTTTTCACCCTGACGCATCAGCCGAAGGGTTTCTGCTGAAAAGCTGCGTGCCGTGTCAGCGCTCGCCGCCTTTTCAACCGCAACTGTTCCACGGTTGTAACCGCGTATTTGTTCCAGTACGAGGGGTTCAATACTTGATGCACCGAGGAATCGACCAACGAATGGTAATTTTTTAAGGACTTTCTTGCGGACAAATAAGGTTGCGTACAGGCTTTCCAGTGTTTGCGTCCCGTGAATAATCACTTGCGCACATTCAGCGCGCGGCAGCGTTTTTGTGAGGCAAAGTTGCAGGGCTGCCGCGTCCAAAACGGTGATGCTGGCGATAACCCAATGTCGGTATGGAGAGGCGGATCTAATGTGGACAAGGACCTGGTAGGTCGTGTGAGTTAGGCGAAGTTCACCGAACCACTTAGTCCAAGAACTCATTCGATCGGGGAGGTCATAAATTTGATTATTGAGAGTGAGTCGTGCGAGGTATTCCGGTCCCCAACTCGGTTGACCACCAGAAACGCCAAGGAGTGAAACATCAACTTCACGGTCGATATAAGCCCCATAAATGGTGGGGAGAAAACCAATGAGAAGTGCGATTACGATCGGACCTGTTGCTGCCGCCATAAAGGCGAGAATTGTTGGACCAAAATTAGTTGTCCCTGCGAAGCCGAGAGTAAACAAACTCGATCCCGCTTCACGGAAGGCGCCAATGAAATTGCTGCCACCAAGTCCATAAATCCACAGACCGTAAGAGATCAAATAAAGAATTAGCCAAACGATAACTTGAGAAACGATGATCATGGGACCCACCCATGCCAAGATCGTGTCTTGCTTCACATAGGACTTGCGACGGTTGGCAATGAATAGATGAAACCCGTACACGCTCTGGGAAATCGAATCGGCAATCAGTGACGATAGTGCGCGTGGAACCACGATTGTTCTCAAAATGCTAATTGTGGTGGCAATGAAGAGAAAAAGACCTAAGAGCGTTGCTGCCGTTCGAGAGAAAAGATCGGCGGTCAACAGATCGATGGTATTCACGGACATATGTTGGCATGGATCGCAGACTTGTGGGCATTTTGGTGCGGTTCCGAAACCGCGCTAAGTTGCCGCTACGCTTATGAGCGTGAATCTTGACGCCCAAACAGCCACGATTGTGGGGCTTATTGGCGTCGTCGTAGGGGTAATTGGGGTCGTTATTGGCACTATTGCGTTGTCCAAGCTTTCCCGTCTACACAGGTCGTACGCGCTCTTAGAGGTCGCCGAGGGTCGGGAAACATACATTGACGTGCTCGCCAGGACGTTGGAGCAATTCGAAGTGGTCCAAGATGAATTGCAGGCCCAAGATTATGCAATCAGGCAACTAAAATCTGGTCTGCGTGACTCTTTGAATCACATTGCGGTGGTGCGCTATGACGCATTGGACAATCTCAGTGGTCGTTATTCTTTCTCGGCGGCAATCGTGGATGATTACGGTGACGGCCTAGTTATTACCACAATTCATGGCCGGGCCGATACCCGTTCGTATCTGAAAGAGATCAATGGCGGGAAGTCTGAAATTGAACTGTCTCCCGAGGAGCGAGATGCGGTCGACAGTGCACTTGGTCGGAAAAGGGCTTTTTTACAACCGGACAAAAATGACGTAAATGAGAGAAGCTCATGAGTGATTTAACCCGCAGGATCGGCTACCTAGGACCGTCAGGTTCATTTGCTGAAGCGGCTCTTCGCGCATCAAATGTTTACACAGTGGGCGGCGTTGACGCGATTCCTGCCAAGTCTGTTCTGCACGCTCTCGACGCAGTTCGCAGCGGTGAGGTTAGTGCCGCACTGGTACCGATCGAGAATTCAGTTGAAGGTTCGGTATCAATTACCTTGGATGAACTTGCCAGTGGTAAGCGTTTGGTGATCACAGATGAAGTCGTCCTTCCCGTCCAATTCTCACTTTTAGCTCGTCCAGGGACCAAGCTTGCAGACATCCGCACGATCGGTACGCATCCGCATGCGCAGGCACAGGTTCGAGATTGGCTCAATGCGAATCTGCCCGACGCTGACGTCATTCCCGCAATGTCCACCTCGGCGGCGGCCGCTGCCCTCGTAGGTTCTAATCCGCCATTTGATGCCGCAATTGGACAGGCGCTTAACGCTGAGATTTACGGTTTAGAGATTCTCGCCGATGAAATTGGCGATAACTCTGATGCCCACACGCGTTTCGTCATCGTTGAGCTCCCCGGTCAACTCCCGGTACCGACGGGTGCTGACAAAACAACGTTGAGTGTCTTTCAACGCAGTAATCACGCCGGTGGTTTGTTAGAGATCTTGACCGAATTTTCCGTACGGGGGATCAACCTGACTCGTCTTGAGTCTCGTCCCACTAAGAAAATATTGGGCGACTATTACTTCAGTTTGGATTTCGAGGGCCACGTCAACGACCTACGCGTTGAAGAGGCACTGATGGGTTTGCACCGGGTATGTCTTGATATCCGCTTCCTCGGCTCTTATCCTCGCCACGACGGACGTGAGCCGGTTCTACGCGCTGGTGTGACCGACAGTGATTTTGAGACCGCCCAAGCTTGGTTGAACAAATTGAAGGGAACGGAATGAAAATTCTGGTAACCGGCGCCGCTGGTTTTATTGGTAGCCATTTTGTTCGTGAACTTTTGGCTGGTTCCTATCCCGGTTTGGGTGAGGTAGAAGGCGTGACGGTGTACGACAAGTTGACCTATGCCGGCAACCTGGAAAACCTTGCTTCCGTTTCCACCGATCCGCGGTACACATTCGTGCAGGGCGATATCTGCGACGGCGATCTTTTGGACCAGGTATTGCCAGGCCATGACGTGGTCGTCAACTTTGCTGCAGAAACCCACGTGGACCGGTCGATCCACGGACCACAGGATTTTGTGGTGACCAACGTTGTCGGGACACAGACTGTTCTAGATGCTTGTCTACGAAATAACATTGCGCGGGTTGTGCATATTGGCACCGATGAAGTTTACGGATCCATTGACGAAGGATCATGGTCTGAGTCTGAACCTTTACTGCCGAACTCACCGTACTCCGCGGCAAAGGCCGCCGCTGAATTATTGGTGCGCTCCTATTTTGTGACCTACGGACTAAATGTTTCTTCGACTCGCTGTTCCAACAACTATGGCCCGTATCAATTTCCGGAAAAACTTATTCCGCTTTTTGTCACAAACCTGATCGACGGCAAAAAAGTTCCACTCTACGGAGATGGCCTCAACGTTAGGGACTGGCTACACGTTGATGACCACTGTCGGGGAATCGCCATAGTGATCGAAAAGGGTGAACCCGGCCAGCCTTACAACATCGGTGGCGGATTGGAACTGAACAACAGGGAGATCACCGAAGCGGTACTCGCTTCGATGGGCGCGGACTGGTCAATGGTTACTCCGGTCGAAGACCGCAAGGGCCATGATCGACGCTATTCCGTTGACGACTCGAAGTTGCGTGCCATGGGTCATGAACCGCAACACAAATTCGAAGACGGTCTGGCCGAAACTATTGCGTGGTACAAGGCAAATGAATCCTGGTGGCGACCATTGCAAGCCAAGGCAGCGATTAAGTAGTTGACATGAAGATCTTGGTCACCGGCAGCAACGGGCAACTTGGTACCGAG
>CAMCYV010000093.1 GCA_945885645.1 Bifidobacterium breve
GACTGAGCGCCCGGAAGCGAAAAACTGTCATCGAATTTCGAGTCAAGACTTGTTGCGAAACCCCCCAGTCCCACAATTAACAAAATCCAAATGAGCAAAGCGATGATGGGACGCTTAATTGCAAACTTACTCATGTGGGAAACCTACTCGCCGCTCACGGCTGATCTCCATCAAGGAGCTTCTGATTCAACTCGCTAAATGTGTAATGCATTGAATCTACATCGCGCTTAAGCACCCACACCAGGTCAAAGCGCTCTTCGGGCCATGCACTCGGTACATCGTTCATGTTGGCAACTGGGAATTGTGCGATCGCTGCAGGAATTTCCCCGTGGTGCCACACCACCAAGGTAGGGTCCGATTGTCCAGCAATATGCGTTGCAAGGTGGTTCTCATGGCCGTGTGGATAATCAACGTTGACTTGTAATTTCAACGCATCAGCGAGTGGTTGAGCGGTGTTGAACTCTCGAGTGCTGTGTGAGTCCGAATTCGGCGCGGTTGCATAAATTGCCGCTGGTGTGACCAAGCCCGGATACCCAGACTGCTGCGCCAACTTGAACAACCCGGCTAAAGCCCCAGCCCGCTGCCACCCGCGGACCGAGAGTGCGTGGGAATCCTCTCTGCCGTGCTGATTCACCCCAAAAGGAGCACCTGACTCTCCTGGCTTTTCACCATGCCTAATAAACATAATGGTGTTGGGTGAGTTTTTGGATATTGCGATCAGATCATTGGGCACCCGTGAATCTTAATCGGCGCAGAAGACCCGGCCCTAATGTTTAGTAAAATCATGCACGATCATGTTGAGTTGCCACTCCGGGCGAGCGCGCCAACGATCACGAAGTTCAAGCCGCCCGAAACCGCCGACAGTTTCTTTACAGGTCCTACCTTTTTTTGATACCGTTTCATCATGACTTTCTTTAAAAGAATCGCCCGGAGCACCACAGTTGTTGCAATCGTCGCGTTCGCGCTAGTTGCGCCAGTAAACTTGGCAAGCGCCGAAACCATCTCGGTGGATGCCGGCGGCAACGTGAATGACAGCCGGCCGATCACCGGGACCGGGCAGAACCTGCCCTCCATGGGTGCAACCTCAGATATCTGGGTTATTGGCCCATACCTGGCACCCGTCATAACGTCCTACTATTCCTCGGGTCAGGCCCTGAAAGATCAGTCCGAGGTTTCCGCCGCAGCGCTTAAGTGGACACGTTCGTGGGTGAAGAAAGAATGCGGGAGTACCAAACCCGCTAAGGTTCGCGCATGCAAGGCAGCAGCTGTCTTTGATATTGATGAGACGCTTTTAAACAACTATGAAACTTTTGCCAAGGCCGACCCGCAATTTACCATCGTAGCGGCCGACTTTGCGGCAGCAAACGCGAACTGCACCACCCCGGTTATAGCGCCAGTCCGTGCACTCTTCGATGCTTTCAAAAAACTCGGGGTCACGTCCTTCATTATCACCGGTCGAGCTGAAAATGATCGTGTTTCTACCGAGACCTGCTTGGCTCAGGCAGGCATTGTCGGCTACGGCGCTCTCAAACTCAAGCCAACGGGCAATACCCAAAACGCAGCCGCCCGCAAATCCGGTCAGCGACAGGCACTTATCGAAAAGGGCTGGAAGATTGGCCCAAGCATCGGCGATCAGATCAGCGACATGACGAACGGCTCGATGCAGCGTGGATTCCTACTGCCGAACTTGATGTACTACGTCCCCTAGCCGAGGTCGGCACACCGATCGAAGTCTTATTTTGTTAGTGTGATAGCACTTCTTGTGCGCGCCCTCCACGCTTGCGACCTACCGCTGCTCCGACAATGAGAGCAACTATGGCTACCGTTGGGGCAATTAACTCCCAACCCGATGGTAACGGGAATATCTGCAACACAAGAATCGCGAGAAGAATCCCAATTCCTATCATTGGGATGAGCGCCAGCCAGCGGCGTGATCCTGACCAAAGAACTTTCACCGCTGCCGCGCAGGCCGTGCCGTAGGCCGCCGCGATGAGGACCCCTGCCATATCACTCACCATTTCAAATGCAGAGAAAGAATCAAAGGCAGTTGTCAGGGCAGCGAAGATAACCAAAACAAACGCGGCAGCCCCCACGGTATAGCTCCCACGAACCGGAGTTCCCTGCACTGAAAGTTCGCCAAAGCGGTTTGGAAGAATCGAATCGCGACCGAATGCGAAGAGAATGCGTCCCCCAGCAATTTGAGCACCAACTAAACAGGCGAATGAGGAAACCGCGCCGCCCAAAGTAATCAGGTCTCCCATGCTGTCAGCGACATAAACATTGGCAAGGTCACCGGGAAGTGAGCCCGAGGCCGAAAACTTTTCTAGTTGATTCGGTGCGGTTCCAAATGCCCACACCGCCACCGTGGTGACAAAAATGTAGAACAAACTCGACAGCACGGTGACGATGATCAGTGCACGGGGAATGGATCTCTTGGGGTTGTCGGTTTCTTCAGCGGCCGCCGCAGCTCCTTCAAACCCTGCGCTGGACAGCAACGCGAAAGTGAGCGCAAGAGCAATCGGTCCAACGGCTACTCCCTCAAATGTGAAAGCCGACCAATCAACAGTCTGTCCCTGGGGACCGCCGCCATTGATGAGTTTGGACAGTGTGATGCCGCAGACCACGAGGATCGCGACCATGGTCAGCCCTTCAAGAATAAGCAATATATGACCAAGTGTCTTAATCGTGCGCCCGGCAAGGAATGAGGTGACGGGCACAATCACCAGAGCGATAATGAGCGAAACAAAACTGGGCAGGGTGGGTCCGCCCAGTGCCCCAATCAGCGAAGTAAGAAAAATACCGAAAGATACTGCCGTGAGGGATGCAAACGTGACGTAAGCGGTAATCAGCCACAAACCAGCAACTGTTCCTGTTCGAGGGCCTATCTCAACGCCAACCAGCCCAAAAAGTGAACCTGCCGAACCACGACGCCGAGTGAGGACCACGAATGAATACACCATGATTGCCAACGGAATAGCGGCAAGAACAAATATGAGAGGGGTCGCTGCGCCAACTTGTTCAGAAATTGCCTGCGGGTTGAGGGAGACCGACATACTCGGTCCCATAACTGCCAGCGAAATGGCAACCAAGCCTAAAAGACCCAAATTCCTGCGCAAACCGGGCATTCGATAAACCTTTCAATATTGGGGATAAATGTTCATGTTGCACTTGTGGTGTCGATCAACATCAGAAAACATTAAGGGCCGCAACGGCTTTCCGCTGCGACCCCAACGCTCCCCCACTTGGACTCGAACCAAGAACCCTCCGATTAACAGTCGAATGCTCTGCCAATTGAGCTATGGGGGAATGACCGACGAACACTATCAAGTGACCAAGCGTGCGCTACACCCCGAGGGTGTTTCGCAGCTGTGCCAAAGCGCGGTCAGCACTCGCCGCCACCAGCGGGTCACCGGGATCAAGTTCCCCGTGGAATTCAATCAGCCACGAGATTTCCGTGCTATCGGGCTCACGCCGCCCAATTGCCGTAATGCTGCCACCGGTTTCCAGGGTTAATGTCTCCCGAAATAGAACGCTTGCGGTAACCCGGTCCCGAACCATGGGTGGTACTTGGCCACAGGGGTCAAGATGAAGCTTGATCAAGACATTCGCATTGGTCGTCACTTCTAGCCAAGGCTCCTCCCAGGTTGCTTTCGCGATCTGGTTCCAAGCAATGCGTTGCGGTTCGGTACTTGTGGCGAAATAAAGCGCCGAATCGGTCGCGATCACAACAGGTGGTTCATAAGCCTTGGGGCCAAGGGCCGTTGCCATGATGCGCTCGCCTTTAGCAACGTTCAACAATTTCGCGTCGGACTTGAGCTGTTTTTGGAATTGATTACGACCGAACATCAGGCCTCACCAAATGAGATCTCACGAAGCGATCGCCGATACGTTTCCAATTCAACGAGTTGATTCAACAATTGGGTTGGTTCTCCACTTTCTTCTGATCTGGTGAGTTGACCTTTTAGTTCGTCAATTTTTTTCGATGAATCCAGTTCAAGTAATCGCGCAATCATGCCGACCGCGTATCGATCCTGCGTTCCCGGTTCGGTTGGCATTGGTTCAACGGTGAGCTCCCTAATCGTGGAACGCACTTCGTCGTTCTCGGCGTTAGCGAGCACCGCGTCGATCCAGGCCATACCTTCACATACTTTTGATGGTCCACCTGCTTTTGCGATGGCCATGTGAACCGCTGCAGCCTTGGGGTGAATGAAGGTTGACTCGTCAACGGATGCATACCATTCGCTGACCGCACCGGGAAGTTGCAATGCAGCCTTGAGTGATTCGCGTTCAACACTTGACCCAATGGTGGATTTGCGGGACTGATTTGATGCTGGCGCGCTCCCACCTATTGTTTTTGCGACAGTTGCAGGATCCATGCCGAGCCAACCTGCCAACCTGCGCGAGTATTCAGGGCGCAGTGACGAGTCACGGATTTTGCGAATAATCGGGGTGGCTTCGTCTAACGCGGCAACGCGACCTTCACTGGTATTCAAATCATAGGAGGCCAACACGGATTTAATGGCGAACTCAAAAAGTGGTACTCGGCTCTCAATCAGTGCACGAACAGCGGCGTCCCCTTTTTGCAGTCGCAAGTCACAAGGGTCAAGGCCGCCGGGTTCAACTGCCACAAATGTTTGGGAGACGAATTTCTGGTCTTCCTCGAAAGCTCGCAGGGCAGCTTTTTGCCCGGCCGCATCTCCATCAAAAGTAAAAACGACCTGTCCACGCATGCGGTCATCGTCCATAAGGAGTCTTCGCAATACCCTTATGTGGTCCGCACCGAACGCGGTGCCGCAGGTCGCGACCGCTGTTCCCACACCAGCAAGGTGCGCGGCCATCACGTCGGTGTAACCCTCAACAATGACAGCCTGCTGCTCTTTCGAGATCAGGCGCTTAGCTAGATCGAGTCCGTAGAGCACGTGGCTTTTTTTATATATAGGTGTTTCGGGGGTGTTGAGGTACTTGGGTCCTTCATCATCGTCGTACAACTTTCGGGCCCCAAAACCAATCACTTCACCACCGAGTTCGCGGATCGGCCAGACCAGCCGGCCACGGAATCGGTCGTAGATTCCTCGGTTGCCTTGGGACACGAGTCCACCGGCGAGTAACTCTTGATCGGTGAAACCGGCTTGACGAAGGTGATTGGTGAGGGCGTCCCAACCTTTGGGTGCGTATCCCACACTGAAGGTGGCACAAATCTCGGATTCGAATCCGCGCTGGGTCAGGAACTCGCGTCCCGTTTGCGCTTCCGGGGTGAGAAGTTGGGCCTGGTAAAAATCGGTGGCCTTTCTGTGGGCTTCGACTAAACGTTTGCGCTGCCCCTGTTGTTTATTCGGGCTTACTCCCCCATCAACATATTGCAACTGAACCCCGGCTTTGTCTGCAAGTTTTTCAACTGCTTCGGCAAAACTCAGATGATCAATTTTTTGCACAAAACTGAGTAGGTCCCCGCCTTCACCGCAACCAAAGCAGTACCACATGCCTCTGCTGGGGGTGACGTGAAAACTGGGTGAACGCTCTTCATGGAATGGGCACAATCCCTTAAGGGAACCTCCGCCGGCGGACTTTAAAGTGACGTATTCAGAGACCACTTGGTCGATTCGGGCACGCTCGCGTACGAGGGCAATGTCCTCGTCTCTGATTCGGCCCGCCATGTGGGCAGTCTACGTCCGGTGCGGACGGGCCCCGTGATCCAAGGTTGAATGCTCCTATGGCCAATGACAAATCCGGACTCGATGTTGTGAAGCTTCGAGTTGACACCCTTGGGTGCACCGAGGTTGTTCACCTCAATAACGCTGGGAGCGCTTTACCACCGGCGAGTGTCGTTGAAACGATGGTTGAGCACCTGCGCCTGGAGGAAATGATCGGTGGGTACGAGTCACATGCTCGCACCGCCAATCGCATCGATGCGGTTCGCGACTCCATTGGCGCACTGCTGGACACCAGTGGTGCAAATATCGCACTCAGCACTTCTGCCACGGACTCGTGGGATCGAGCTTTTAGTGCGATCACTTTTGCTGGGGATTTTGGACCCGACACAAAAATTCTTGCATCCTCCTCGGA
>CAMCYV010000094.1 GCA_945885645.1 Bifidobacterium breve
GTGGTGGTTGCTACTACCGAAGCGCTCTCGACGGCGCTTGGAGCACTCGTTGATTCAGTGGTGGTGGTTTCTGAACCTGAGCAGGCGGAGAGGACTAGGGCTCCGGCAGCAAGGGCACTCAGGAGGGCAATTTTTTTGGTGGTCATGGAGCCAACATAGACTTAATGATAATGATTGTCAAAAGCAATAAAAATTAAAATGAGCCACCGAATTTGAGAATTGACATTCCGACAAGGGCGCCAACGACCAGAATTCGGATAAAGCGACGACCCGAACTCAGTAAAGGCCAGGACAGGGCGAGAAGCCAGCCAAGGAATGCGGCAACGAAGAGCAGGAAGATGCCACCCAACCAAGCCCATGCATCAGTAAAGATCAAACCCAGAAGCAATGAGGAGCCAAGGCCAATAATCAGGAGCCAGCGTGGGGCCGCGGTAACGCGTGCCAGCACCGGGAAACTTTTGCGCTCAAAGGCAGCCCGTCGTGGACTTGACGAGTATTGAGGTGCCTTGGGCACGCGAGGTGTTGCCGGCTGGCTGCCTCTGGGGGTGAACTGAGGGCCGCCAGGACCACGCACTCCACCGGTACCTTTTGGTACCTTCTTGTCCCTGGCCACGGCTAGTCCTTCCTGATGAGAGCCTGTCGGTGTGAAAACCTGTATGAGTGAAAACCCAACGCTGGGCAAACTCTAGTGCGCGTTAATGTTCACAGATGAGCCTGCCAGATTTTATGAACACTGCGCCCAACACCATTGCTGTCATCGTGCAATTGGTTGTGCCTGGAGGTGCAAGAGTCCAATTCGAGCAGGCTTATGGGCGCATGGGGGAGCTGTGCGCACAGTCACCCGGCTTTTTATCAAGTGAGCTTGGTCAGTCCACCGATTCACTCGAGGATTTCACGCTGATTCACAGGTGGGCTGACGTTGGCGCGTACCGTAAATTCCTCAGTCGCTATGAAGTAAAACTTGAAGTAATACCTTTTCTGTCAACGTTTACCAAGGACTCGGTTACGGTGGAAATCATTCTGGATTCTCAATCGGAGCGGGCTGAAAGTGGAACAAGTTCACTTGCCCTTGATGCACAAACATTTGATCGTGGAAGTATTCACGGTGAACGCTAAATTTGAGAACCTATTTGACGCTGGGATCGAATTGGGATCCCTATTGCGGGAACAGCACTCGGATTTAATTTCTGATGCACTGATTGCATGCGTCCTGCCCAACGGCGTACCTGTTGCCCTTGGAATTGAGAGCGTTGTGGGGGCACGTGAGCTTTTTGGTATCCAATTAATGAGAACCGATGAATCCGTGGTGCTCGACCCAGATTTTCTATCCAGTTTCGACAAAAGCTTGGTCGAGGGTAAACGGGTAATCTTGGTTGACGACGGTGTTGAAACGGGCACCGCGGCAACGATGTGTGGTCAATGGCTTACATCCTTGAACGTATCCGAGCTGGTGTTAGCCGTTCCGGTCTGTCCCCGAACGGCCATGAATCAATTGCAGTTTCTTTTCACAGATATCGTCTCGGTCCAGTCACCGCTTGGCGCACGATCACTCGCCTGGCACTACACAGATTTTGACGTCATCGATCTTCAGACTGCCCAGTCCCTTCTTGATCAGCGATCGAAGGCAATGGGTGCTTAAAGCCCACCATTAGACTCTTCCCATGGATCGTGTTGACTCAGTCGTAAACCTTGCCAAGCGCCGTGGATTTGTATTTCAGTCCTCAGAGATTTATGGCGGTAGTCGCTCCGCTTGGGATTACGGTCCCAATGGCGTTGAACTCAAAGAGAACGTGCGCAAGCAGTGGTGGCAGGCGGTCGTTCGCCAACGCGATGACGTGGTGGGACTTGACTCCTCCGTCATTTTGGCGCCCCAAGTGTGGGAGGCCTCAGGTCACGTCAATGCATTTGTTGACCCGCTGACCGAATGCAAGAACTGCCATAAGCGTTACCGGGCCGACCAATTACTCGATGCATACGAAGAAAAGCATGGCAAAGTCGCCGCTAACGGTCTTGACGACATCAATTGCGTGAACTGTGGCACGAAAGGGCAATTCACCGAACCACGTGACTTCAACGGAATGCTGCGCACATCAATCGGGGCTGTCGAAGATGCCGGGGCGGTTCACTACCTACGGCCAGAAACTGCCCAAGGAATTTTTGTCAACTTCCTTAACGTGATGACTGCGGCCCGCAAAAAGCCACCATTTGGAATAGGTCAAACGGGTAAGAGTTTCCGCAATGAGATTACGCCGGGCAACTTCATTTTCCGCACCCGTGAATTTGAACAAATGGAAATGGAATTCTTTGTAAAGCCGGGAACCGATGAAGAGTGGCACGACTACTGGTTGGATCAACGCTGGAACTGGTACGTAGATTTGGGCATAAACCCAGAGAACATGCGACGCTTTGAACACCCCAAAGAAAAGCTCAGCCACTATTCAAAGCGCACCGTTGATATTGAATACCGATTTAGGTTCGCTGGGAGCGAGTGGGCAGAACTCGAGGGCGTTGCAAACCGCACCGACTTTGACCTTAAAACCCACAGCGAGCACTCCGGAACCGATTTGAGTTACTTTGATCAGGAGTCCGGTGAGCGCTGGACGCCTTATGTTATTGAACCCGCCGCAGGTCTGACTCGCGCAGTCTTGGCATTCATGCTGGACGCTTACGACGAAGATGAAGCACCGAACTCAAAAGGTGGCGTTGACACCCGGACGGTTTTGCGTTTTGATCCACGTCTGGCACCCGTTAAGGCAGCAGTATTACCGCTTTCGCGAAATGCCGACCTTGGACCCAAAGCGCAGGCGATCGCATCAGAGTTGCGCAAACGCTGGAATGTTGATTTTGATGACGCAGGTGCGATCGGTCGTCGCTACCGCAGACAAGATGAAATCGGTACGCCCTACTGCATCACGGTCGACTTCGATTCACTCGAGGATCAGGCAGTGACAATTCGGGACCGAGACACTATGGCCCAAGAGCGCATTGGCATTGATGCACTCACTGGCTGGCTAAGTGAGCGCCTCCCGGTCTAGTTGTTTGTGTTCTTAAAGTCTCACTCGCGAGGAGGCTTGTAACCCTCAGATTCAATGCGTGCCGCATTTCTGGGGAGCAGGAAGCTCATGAGCAGGCCGAGGAAAACGAAGATTCCAGCGAGAATGGAAACAGACTTAATCGCAGTCACGAACCCTTCCGAAGCTCCGGCAACTAGCTCTTGACCATTTGGCTGAGCGGCCAGTGATGGAATCGCTTGCCCAGCGCTGCTGGCAACCGCGTCACTTACCTGCTGTGCCTGCGTTGCGGGAATCCCTCGATCTTCGAGGTGACCTGCGGTTGACCCAAGACCAATGAGCAAGGTCGTTCCAATGAGGGCGGTACCAATTGCGGCGCCAACCTGACGTGAAGTTGACTGCACGGCGCTCGCAGACCCTGATTCAGAAATGGGGACTTCAGAGAGAATTACACCGGTGAGTTGCGCGGTAGCAAAACCAACGCCCAATCCATAGATGAACAACCACGGGGCCATATTCCAACCGGTGACGGTTTCGGAGAAGATAAATCCCAGTCCCGCAATTCCGATTACTTCCAAGACCATGCCAATTTGCAGAACGCGAACTGGGCCAAAGCGTTGGGAAAGAGGTGCGCCAACACCAGATGCTGCGAATGAACCGACGGCGAGTGCCGTCAAGATAAATCCGGTTTGAAGGGCGTCATAGCCGCGCGTTGCTTGGAGGAATAATGGAATTGCGAAAAGCAAACCAAATTCACCAAGGCTGACAACAAGTGCCACCCCATTGCCAGCGCCGAAACTTTTAATGCGGAACAGGCGCAAATCAAGAATCACAACTTTCCCTGACGCGATCCGTTGCTTTTCAACAAAAACCATCACGATGAGGGCAAGAAGTCCCAGAATTCCCGAAACCAGCACAATTGAAACGGAGTCAAGGGGCCACGTCCAACCGCCAATCTTGAAGTCGGCAATTGGCTGGATCCAACCGTAACGTTGCCCTTCAATCACTGCAAAGACAATTCCGACCAGACCGAGCGTGATTAACAAAGTTCCTGGGATATCAAATCCCTTGCGGGCAAACAGGTCACGTGTCTCGGGAACAACTGCGATCACACCAATAATCACAATGATTCCAATTGGAACATTGATGAGAAAAGCCCAATGCCAAGACGCATAGGTGGTGAGGTATCCGCCAACCAATGGTCCAAGGGCCGCCATGCCACCGATAGTTCCGCCCCACACCGCGAAAGCCACGGCGCGCGACTTGCCGACAAATACCGCATTAATCACCGAAAGTGATGCCGGCAAAATCATTGCTCCACCAATACCCTGGAAAGCGCGGGCCGTGATCAGGGTTATTGACGAGTCTGAGGCAGCAACAAGGGCGCTGGCAAGAACGAACGTGAGGACGCCGACTATGAAAAGTAGTTTTCGACCAAAGCGGTCAGCGAGGCGACCGAAGAAGATCAAAAGTGATGCGAACGTTAGTGAGTAAGCGGCATTAACCCATTCAGCGTCATTGGTCGTCAAGTTCAGATCGGTGACCATCGTGGGAATTGCGACGTTCACCACCGTGGCATCGAGAATAATCATGGCGACACCGAGTGCGAGGAAGACCAAGGCGGCCCATCGCTTTTTGCCTTCGATAACCACGTTGTGAACTGGTGGGGTGGTGGGGTTCGACATTTTTCTCCTTAGGCGTCACCTGAGTGTGCCCTATGCCATGAAGTATTGAAAATCAGACATGCGAAACTTGGGGAATGTCTGCCAAGCTTGCAATTGGATCTTATGTAGTTGATCCACCCGTGGTGCTAGCACCAATGGCAGGAATCACTAATCGAGCATTCCGCCGACTCTGCCGTGAGGAAGGCGCAGGACTCTACGTCTCAGAGATGGTTACTTCACGTGCGCTGGTCGAACGCAATGAAGCCACCATGGACTTGGTGAGTTTTGCCGATGACGAATCCCCACGCTCGGTGCAACTTTATGGCGTGGACCCGCTCGTTATGGCGAAAGCAGTTTCAATAATTGTTGACGAAGATCGTGCCGACCACATTGATATGAACTTTGGTTGCCCGGTACCCAAGGTCACCCGCAGGGGAGGCGGAAGCGCGTTACCGTGGAAACGGGACTTGTTCAAAGAAATTGTTGAACGCGCGGTTGAGGCTGCGGGTGGGAAAGTACCCGTGTCCGTGAAAATGCGAAAAGGAATTGACGATCAACACCTGACTTATTTGCAAGCGGGGGAGAGCGCTGCCCGAGCCGGGGTTGCTTGGGTCGCTTTGCATGGTCGAACAGCGGCCCAAATGTATGGTGGGAGCGCCGACTGGGATGCAATTAGAAACTTGAAAGACCACCTGCGTCAATTTGATACCCCGGTGTTGGGCAACGGCGATATCTGGACGGGTGCGAACGCATTGGAAATGATGGCTCACACCGGTGCCGACGGAGTGGTTGTGGGGAGAGGTTGTCTGGGGCGCCCATGGTTGTTTTCTCAACTGACCGCCGCTTTTGCTGGCGAAGAGTTGCCTACTGAACCGCGACTGGGCCGGGTCCTAGTGGTTTTGCGCAGGCACGCGGAACTACTGTGTCTGGATTATGGTGAAGCTAAAGGTTGTCGCGATATGCGCAAACACATGGCCTGGTATCTCAAAGGGTTCAGTGTTCCTCACACGGTTCGTCAACCGCTGGGGACCGTGCAGACCCTCGCAGAACTTGATGCTCTCTTAGCCCAGATAAATCCCGATCAAGATTTCAATTCAGAAGTGGGATCGGGTCCACGCGGTCGAACTTCTGGTGGGCGCCGTCCCTCCCTGCCTGATCGCTGGTTGGAGAGCTGCGAGTTAACCGCCGAGGATCGGGTAAACGTTTCCCTCGCAGAACTCAGTGTCAGTGGTGGCTAATTTGTTCACATGTGTCGCACCACCGAACTTGTTGCTAAACATGTGAA
>CAMCYV010000095.1 GCA_945885645.1 Bifidobacterium breve
GGGTCACGCAAAAGAGCACTGGTAATGACATGTTCGCGCGCACCCGATCCAATAATTAGGATCTTCATGAAAACTCAGCCTTGGTAATATGAGTCAATGTCACCAAACGCTTGATCCAGAATTTCCAGACCCTCACGCGCCTGCGCCTCGGTGACGACACATGGTGGGACAACATGCATTCTGTTGAAGTTAACAAATGGCATGAGGCCCCGGGACTTACAAGCGGTCACCAAGTCGGTCATAGCCTGCGATGTTCCACCGTAGGGTGCGAGTGGTTCGCGTGTCTCGCGGTTAGTCACCAAATCAAGTGCCCAGAAAACCCCAAGTCCTCGAACCTCACCAATGACCGGATGCTTCTCAGCCAATGCGCGCAATCCTGGTCCTAAAATGTTTTCACCGATTGATGCTGCATTTTCGATGATTTTCTCTTCCTTCATGGCATCAATCGAGCCCACAATGGAAGCGGCAGCAAGTGGGTGCCCCGAGTAGGTCAGGCCTCCCGGGAAAACTCTTTCATCAAATGTCGCCGCGATTTCCTTGGAAATAATCACACCTCCAACGGGGACGTAACCCGAGTTAGAACCCTTTGCAAAAACAATCAAATCGGGTTCGACATCCCAGTTTTGGAAGGCGAACCACTTACCGGTCCGACCAAAGCCTGACATTGTTTCGTCCAGGATCATGATGATCCCGTACTTGTCGCACAATGCCCGAACACCTTCAAGGTAACCGGGTGGTGGTACCAAAATTCCAGCCGTACCAACCACTGATTCAAGAAGAATCGCTCCGACAGTTGCGGGTCCCTCGAATTGGATTACATGTTCAAGGTGGGTAAGTGCCCGCTCTGCCTCTTGTTCAGGTGTAGTGGACCAAAATTCACTGCGATATAGATACGGTCCAAAAAAGTGAACCTGTTGGGCTGAGTATTCATTAGGCCAACGGCGCGGATCACCGGTTGCCGCAATGGCGGCACCCGTATTGCCGTGATAGGAACGGTACGCGGACAAAATCTTGTGCTTGTGGGTGTGCAGTCTCGCCATCCGGATTGCATTTTCAACAGCATCGGCTCCACCGTTCGTGAAGAAGACTTTGTCAGCCTTCCCACCGGCAACTTCAACGATCCGCTGTGCGGCTTCACCACGCTTGTCATTAGCGTGCTGGGGTGCGACAGTCGCCAGTTTCCCGGCCTGCTCAACTATCGCGGCAATAACCTTCGGGTGTTGGTGGCCAATATTGACGTTGACGAGCTGTGAAGAGAAGTCCAAAAACTTATTTCCGTCGTAATCCCAGAAAAAACTACCTTCGGCTCCCGCGATACACATTGGCTTAAGTGCCTTTTGCGCGCTCCACGAATGAAAGACATATTCGCGATCTAAATCGTAAACGCGGGCACCTTCAGCAGCATCAACATTTGTCATGTGACAACTCTAGATCCAGTTATCGAATGCCGCGACGAAAGGCCCCGATTATCCCGAATTCGATGCCCTAAAAGAATCTAAGGAAACCAGCTGCTCTCCTGCAGCATCGAAGTTTTCCGGTTCCAGCCATAGCTCAAAAGCCCGCCGCATACTGGGCCACTCGGCATCTACGATGGCGAACCAGGCTGTATCTCGATTACGGCCTTTGACCACCGTCGCTTGCCGGAAGGTTCCCTCGTAGGTCATGCCGAGCCGCTTCGCAGCTCGCATCGAGCTCTTGTTGAGCACGTTACATTTCCACTCGTATCGGCGATAGCCAAGATCAAAAGCATTTCGCATCATTAGAAACATGGCCTCTGTTGCGATTCGCGACCTTTGCAAAAGTGGTGAATACGTGATCCAACCGACTTCTATACTGCGAGCACCTGGATCAATCCGCAGGTAACTGGCCACGCCCAAAGCTTTCCCGCTGTGCTGATCCACGATCGCGTAGAAATATGGATCGTGGTCACCCTGTTTTGATTCAACCCACGCTCGGTATTCATTCTCAGCGAAGAATGGGCCATGCGGCATGTAGATCCACAGGTGATCCGCACCAGCAAATGCGGTGAACAGATCAGATGTGTGCCTGTCGGCATCAAGTGGTTCTAGCCGCGTATATGTTCCGATTAATGCACCACGCGGAATGAGAGGTGTTTGATCATCGGTTACTGGCACACCGATTCGATTGCCCTGTTTATCAATCTCAAATTGCGGTTCGTACTCAGCGGTGAGCTTCTCGCTCATGAGGCAATGAGGTCATTAATTGCAATGGTTGCATTACGATCTTGACCAACACCGATTGCACTGATTCGCGTTCCTGATTTTGCTTCAAGGAAATCGACGTAATCGCGTGCATTCTTTGGTAGGTCAGCGAGCGTTTTTGCACCGGAGATGTCCTCGCTCCAACCTGGCAGCATTTCATAGATCGGCTTAGCGTGGTGGAATTCCGTTTGGGTCATCGGGATTTCTTCACTTCGCTCACCATATATGTCGTAAGCGACACAGACCGGTATCTGATCCCAGCCGGTGAGGACATCGAGTTTGGTCAAGAAAGTGTCCGTTAGTCCATTAATCCGTGTTGCGTAGCGAGCAATCGGAACATCGAACCAACCGCAACGACGCGGACGGCCCGTTGTAACTCCACGCTCTCCACCAATTGTGCGCAACTTCTCGCCGTCTTCATCAAAAAGTTCGGTGGGGAAAGGGCCCGAGCCGACGCGGGTTGTGTACGCCTTGAGAATTCCCACTACCCGATCAATGCGGGTTGGCCCAATTCCACTTCCCGTGCAAGCCCCACCGGCGGTGGGATTACTCGAAGTCACAAATGGATACGTGCCGTGGTCAACATCAAGGAGGGTTCCCTGTCCCCCTTCAAGGAGAACTACCTTGCCTTCGTCGAGAGCCTGGTTGAGTATGAGTGAAGTGTCGCGAACCATTGGCCGAAGGATTTCAGCGAATTGCAGCAAGTCCGTAACAACTGAGTCAATATCAATTTCGCGTCGATTGAACACTTTGACCAGAACCTGGTTCTTACTCGTCAGCGCGCTCTCGATTTTTTGTCGCAAAATTGATTCGTCGAATAAATCTTGGACACGAATACCAACGCGTCCGATCTTGTCACTGTAAGTAGGGCCAATTCCTCGGCCGGTGGTTCCGATTTGAGCTTTGCCCAGGAATCGCTCGGTGACCTTGTCCAAGGTCACGTGATAACTGGTGATCAAATGTGCATTCGCGCTGATGAGCAATTTTGACGTGTTGATCCCTCGATCACTGAGGCCGGCAATCTCAGCTAATAAAACTGCGGGGTCAATCACAACACCGTTGGCGATTACTGGAATTACATCGGGGGTCAGGATTCCGCTAGGAAGCAGGTGAAGTGCAAATTTTTTATCGCCGATAACCACAGTATGGCCAGCATTATTGCCGCCTTGGTATCGAACTACGTAATCAACACGGTCGCCTAGGAGATCCGTTGCCTTACCTTTGCCTTCATCCCCCCATTGGGAGCCAAGCAGAACTATTGCGGGCACTGAGAAAGGCTACCGGAGAAGATACGAACCCATGTGAGTGACTGTTGTTTGCGCGAGTTGTGCAGCAAGAATTCTTCGGTAACCTGTGACTTCACGTGAAAAGTGAGGATTTCCTTGAAAAGCTTGAACACCCACATGGACCATGAAAAACTGCTGGCCGACCATTTCACCGGCTTGTATTCCGGTGAAGGTCGAAGCTCTATCGCGGGTGGACAAAGTGCGGCTGACCGAGCACTGACTAATTTGAATATTGCCGGGTACGCGCGGGATCGGTCTGAAGTCTTGCCGGTCACCGCACGCGGCGCAACGGTGCTCTCACCGTATATTCGGCACAACTTGCTGACCCTGGAGAAGGTGTGGAACCGGGTAGCAAAGGCACCCTTTGCAGATCGAGAGAAGTATCGAGACGAACTGCTGTGGCAGGAGTATTCGCGACACCTTTATGCGCGGCTGGGTACGCGCCTATTTCACAACCTTCGATTCGAGCAGGTACGAGATGCACCCGGCGATGGTTGGCCTCAAGCTGAAATCAACATGGCCTGTATTGAATTCGCGGTTGAAGAATTAGGTCGTGACGGTTGGTTGGTGAATCAAACCCGTATGTGGCTGGCATCGCAGTGGACTGTTCGCAATCAAGTTGGCTGGCTACACGGGCAGGAGCGCATGTATCGTGAGTTGATTGACGGTTCGCGTGCCGCAAATCTGACCGGCTGGCAATGGGTTGTTGGCTCGGGCAATGGCAGACCTTACGGGCTTTCACAGTGGCAGGTGCAGAAACGAGCACCGCAGTTGTGTGGTGGGTGCACCCTGAAAAGCAACTGTCCCATTGCGCACTTCCCTGACGAACGTCCACTCGACGAAGCACCTACTGAACCGTTACTCGCCGCTGACCCTGATCCTGTCGGCACCGCCGGACCTTCGATTGCAGTAAAAAACAGCAACCCGGAATTTGTGCTACTCACTATTGAATCGATGGGTGATCAAGATCCGGCCTTAATCGCTAATCCAACACTTCCCGTTGCCTTTGTCTTTAATGAACCAGCCCTGGCGAAGTTACAAATTTCTTCAAAACGCATGTACTTTTACCTCGAGACACTGCACGACTTAGCACAACGAAAGGAGGTCCACCTATTTCTGGGTAACCCCTATGAGTTCGCCCAGGTGAATCGGGTCGCGGTGACGTACGCACCGGTTCCTAGCTTTAAAAAGTTCACAAATTTAGCTGAGATTCACCCTTACCCATGGTTAAAAAGACCACATGGACAATCTGTGAAATCATTTTCTGCTTGGCGGGGAAAACTACGGTAGGTGAGCGAGCGCCCGTCCGAGATTACGTCCACTCAACCAACCGGCCTCAACTCGAGGTCGGTCACTGAATTCATCACCTGCACGTGAAACATCGCCGAGAATAAAGTTGGGCTCACCGGATGTGGTCCCTTCAAGGGGCTTGGCAAAAGTCCACCGGTGGGCATGTGTCCAGACTGGGTCGGCATCAAAGCCCATAATTCGCTTTGCCGCCGCGATCGCAACGGGTATTACCTCCATTGGATTAACCAGGTGACCCGCGGAAAGTACCGGGCTCATATGCACAACGAGTGCCGGTGCATGATCTCCACGTCTGGCACCGTCATTAGCGATCCAGGTAACTTGTGCGTCTTGATTCACGAAGATTCCGTCGAAGGCCGCCCAATACACCTGATCGAATAAAAGTGAAACAGAAATCACCGGCTCCCAGACCGCAGTGCTCAGGTCACTCGCCTTTGGAAAAACTCGAGCCGCTTGCGGCGTTGGCATGCACAGTGCCAGTCGTTCATTCGTCGGCAACTCAGTAATTTCGCCCTCTTCGATGACCAGATCGCGTGCCAAAAATTCAACGACACTACGAATTCCTAATTCAGCGCGGTATCGCATCGGGCCCATCTTGACTCCAGCAATTCCTTCGGAATCGGCGAAGTGAAAGGTGTCCGTCCATGGCCGCACAATTCCGTCACGTTCCAATTCAGAAACAACCGATGCGAATTCAGGGTCTCTTACCGTGAAATAGGAAGCTCCCGTATCAAAAACCCTGCCATCAAATTGCGTTCCAGAATCACGGACGGGATGGGAAGCCATCCGGCCACCAATTCGAAAACCCTTGTTCACAATTCGAAAAGGGACACCTGCATCGCGCAATGCAATGGCGCAAGACACTCCTGAGATTCCTGCGCCAGCAATGAGAACGGGT
>CAMCYV010000096.1 GCA_945885645.1 Bifidobacterium breve
CTCCACATGGGAGGTCGGGGAGTTGTTGAATTAGCCGCCGAGTACGGAACCCCCCTTTTTCTCTTTGATGAAAAAGATGTTCGTGATCGCGCTCGGGAGTTTGCTAGGGCATATTTGGCGGAAAACGAGAATGGCGCGGTTTATTACGCGGCAAAAGCCTTTCTCAGTGTTGCCATAGCGAAGTGGGTATTCGAAGAGGGTCTGGGAATTGATGTTGCAACCGGTGGGGAACTCGCAATAGCTGTACGTGCAGGTATTCCCGGTGCCAAGTTACTCATGCACGGAAACAATAAATCTGAAAGTGAAATCCGAACAGCTTTAGATTATGGAGTCGGACGGATTGTGATCGACTCATTTGACGAGATAGTACGAGTAGCAGCCATTGCAGCCGAACTCAATGTAGTAGCCAAAGTATTGGTTCGGGCAACCGTCGGTGTGGAAGCCCACACGCATGAATTCATTGCTACCGCGCACGAGGACCAAAAGTTTGGGCTTTCGGTGCAAGAGGGTGACGTTGAAGAGGCTGTCCGTCGTATCGCCAAGTTGCCGTCGTTGCGCTTCATGGGCTTGCATTCACATATTGGTTCGCAAATTTTCGACTCAGCTGGATTCGAAGTTGCTGCAACCCGGGTAGTCAGTGTGGCGTACGACATTTATGACAAACAGGGAATTGAATGCGAGGAATTCAATCTTGGCGGCGGCATGGGTATTGCGTATATTCCGGAAGATGGTCCACTGACCGTACAGGTTATGGCTAGGCAGATCAGGGAGATTGTTTCTCGTGAGTGTGCTAACGCAGGAATACCTGTTCCAGCGTTGTGTTACGAACCTGGCCGGGCGATAGTTGGCAAAGCGGGAATCACCCTCTATGAGGTGGGAACGGTCAAGAAAGTCAAACTCGATCATGGTGAGCGCGTGTACATTTCAGTGGATGGAGGGATGAGCGACAACATCCGGACATCGCTTTATGGAGCGCAATACAGCGTTGCACTTGTGTCGCGAAGTTCCACTTCAGCGCTGGTGCTGAGTCGCGTGGTAGGAAAACACTGCGAATCCGGGGATATTGTGGTGCGGGATGCCTGGTTGCCCTCAGACATCACACCAGGCGACCTCATTGCCGTTGCTGCCACTGGTGCCTATTGCCGCTCGATGGCGTCAAACTACAACCAGATTCCCCGACCTGCCGTCGTATCTGTTCTTGATGGTGAAAGTCAGTTGATCCTTCGTCGGGAGACATTTGATGATCTGCTAGCACTTGATCCTTTTGCCGGCTAGTGAGACCGCAACGATTCACTTTGACAGAATAAGGTTGCTGGTCCCAGAAAATGTCATTTGAGGGGAGATTCATGTCAGAGCGTGATAAGGCTGCTCCACCCATCCGAATTGCGATGTTGGGCGCGGGCACCGTTGGATCCTCAGTGGCTAGGCTTCTGAACCGACATCAGCATGATCTTGCTCACCGTGTGGGTGCTGACCTCGAGCTGATTTCTGTCGGCGTTAAGGACATCAATAAGCATCGTGAGGGGATTCCCCAGTCCATACTCACCCAAGATCTCAATTCCGTGGCGCTCTGCGGTGCTGACATCGTGATCGAAGTGATGGGTGGAATAGAGCCTGCGCGTACTTTGATCCTTGCCGCTATGAAGGCTGGATCTAGTGTGATCACGGCGAATAAGGCGCTTATGGCGGAAGACGGAGCTGCCTTGTATGCGGCTGCAGAGGCCTCCGGCGTTGACCTGTATTTCGAGGCGGCTGTAGCCGGAGCGATTCCACTCATCCGACCATTGCGTGAGTCCCTGGCGGGGGATCGTGTCACCAAAGTTATGGGAATTGTTAATGGCACCACCAATTTCATGCTGACAAAAATGGATGAAGAAGGTGCAGACTACGACGAAGTATTTGCCGAAGCAGCTGCGCTTGGTTACCTCGAGGCCGACCCCTCGCTTGATGTTGATGGAATCGATGCGGCTGCTAAGGCAGCGATCTTGGCTGAATTGGCGTTTCACACAAGGGTGACCTTGGCCGACGTCTATTGCGAAGGAATTGGATCCGTCACTAAGGCAGACATTGCGGCCGCACGCGACATGGGATTTGTCATAAAACTCCTTGCTATTGCCGAGCTGATCTACGCGGAAGACCGAGAAGACGGCATCGTCGTTCGGGTGCATCCCGCAATGATTCCGCTGAATCACCCGTTAGCGAATGTTCGTGGTTCGTTCAATGCCGTCTTTGTTCACGCGGAAGCAGCCGGCGAAATGATGTTCTATGGCCGTGGGGCCGGGGGTGACCCCACCGCCAGTGCTGTTTTGGGAGACGTTGTTGCGGCTGCGCGACATCGAGTCCTAGGCGGGCGTGGCCCGGGAGAGAGCACCTATTCTGGACTAAATGTCCTAGGCATTGGGCGGGCTGAAACGCGCTATTACGTTAACCTCGACGTACGGGATCGACCGGGAGTCCTTGCCCAAATCGCTACGGCATTCGCGGCGAATGGGGTGAGTATTCAAGTGGTGCGTCAAGATGGACATGGATCTGAGGCCGGGCTGATCGTACGGACACATCGGGGAAGCGAAGCTGCTCTGCGGGCTACGGTTGACCAGCTGGAATCAATGGATGAAGTTCGAAAAGTAGTTGGGGTAATGCGAGTAGAAGGTGAAGATTAAATGGCACACCAATGGCGCGGTGTAATCGCCGAGTACCGCGATCGCATGCCACTTGATGAATCTGCACCCCTCGTGAGCCTCGGCGAGGGTGGCACGCCACTGGTCTACGCCTGCACCATCAGTGAAATGGTGGGTGCATCCGTCTGGCTTAAATACGAGGGAGCCAACCCAACAGGCTCATTCAAAGATCGTGGTATGACCATGGCCATCTCCGATGCTGCATTCCAAGGCGCGAAAGTCGTCATTTGCGCCTCGACAGGAAACACGTCAGCGAGTGCAGCGGCATACGCCGTGAAGGCGGGCTTGACCTGCGCGGTGCTTATCCCCAAAGGAAAAATTGCCATGGGCAAACTCGCCCAAGCAGTAGTACATGGTGCGATCCTGCTTCAAGTTGAAGGAAACTTTGATGACTGTTTGGTGCTCGCCCGTGAATTATCCGAGAATTACCCGATTGCACTGGTTAATAGTGTTAATCCCGTTCGAATCGAAGGCCAAAAATCTGCAGCATTTGAAATAGTGGATCGGCTGGGTCGTGCACCTGATATCTCGTGCATGCCCGTTGGTAACGCCGGAAACATCACGGCTTACTGGCGTGGGTACCAGGAATATCAGGCATCAGGTGTCACCGATTCGTCCCCGGCTATGTGGGGATTTCAAGCTGCAGGAGCAGCGCCCCTCGTAATTGGAACCCCTGTCCCCAACCCTGAAACAATCGCGACGGCAATCCGAATTGGAAACCCGGCATCGTGGGGTCACGCAATTGCCGCACGTGATGAATCACATGGACTTATTGACTCAGTAACCGATGAAGAAATCTTGGCTGCGTACCACTTACTCGCTGAAAAGGAAGGTTTGTTCTGTGAACCTTCAAGTGCATCAAGTGTTGCTGGGTTGCTCAAAATGCATTCGGCGGGGAGAGTTCCGACCGATTCGGTAATCACCTGCACCTTGACGGGCAATGGACTTAAGGATCCACAATGGGCCCTTGACGGAGCCGCCGATCCTGTGATCATCCCGGTTGATTCCGCACTCGCTGCCGCAAAGCTTGGCTTAATGTAATGAGCGCCGCGACTTTTGTCTCAGGTGCGGTCCGCATTATGGTTCCGGCTTCAAGTGCAAATTTGGGTCCAGGATTTGATTCAATGGGGCTCGCACTGGCTGTCCATGACGAACTCATTGCGATGGTGACCAATGACGTTGGCATCAAAGTAGATGTCGAGGGGGAGGGCGCTGGAAGCGTCTCAACCGATGAAACGAATTTGGTTGTTCGTGCGATGAACCGAGGATTTAAGGCAATGAATGCCGAACCTGCGGGATTCATCCTCAAATGTCGTAATGCGATACCGCATGGCCGGGGTTTGGGTTCGTCAGCGTCGGCCGTCATTGGCGGTTTAGCCATGGCTCGTTCACTGGTTGAGGGTGGCGAGAATCTTCTCTCAGATCAGCAAATTCTCAATATCGCACTTGAGTTTGAAAATCACCCGGATAACCTGTCGGCGGCTCTCTACGGCGGATTCAATGTTTCTTGGCTTAACGGTGAAGACAGTGCCGGTGCGGTGCAGCCGATTGTTCATCCTGATGTCGTTCCCATCGTTTTAATACCACCGCATGAACTTGAGACAACGAAAGCAAGGGGGGTCTTGCCACAGCAGATAGATCGCTCCGCCGCTTGTCACAATCTCTCGCGAACGGCCTTATTAGTTTATGCAATTTCCCACGACCCAAAACTTCTATTGGAGGCGACTTCCGATCAGTTGCATCAGGATGCTCGAGCCCACGTATATCCAGAAACGAGCATAATTATTTCGCAATTGCGGGCTCAAGATATCGCAGCGGTGGCTTCGGGCGCAGGTCCTGCCGTTTTACTGTTGATTGACCGCAATAATGTTCATGACCTTGAAGAGGCGCTTGCAGTCGTCCCTGCCGAGTGGACACGCATTGCTGTTCCGATCGATTTTGACGGGGTTCGGGTGCTGCCGCTCCCGGTATAGGCCCATCCCAAGCCCAATGTTTTGTCTGTGTTACGCTTTGAGCGTCCACAGTCGTGGCGAGCTTCCTGAAAAGATCACATTCATCGGAAAACCCGGGTATCAAGCACCGAATCCACGTGGATGAAGTTTTAACCGGAAGCGCGGTTTCACTTTTTATTGGGTATCTCACAAACGTAATCATGTTTGGCCCAGGGCATATCTCGCCCATACACATAAAGGATTAATGAGTGTCAGAAACAACAGATTCAAAGCGTCGTTCAGATGGACTCTCCGGAATGTTGTTGCCCGAGCTGAAGCAGCTCGCACAGCAACTTGGAATAGCCGGATCGAGCGCAATGCGCAAGTCAGACCTCGTCTCAGCGATTGGTGATCGGCAAAAGCAGGCAAGTGCCCGTAGAACGACACCCAAAGTTGCTCCCGAGAAGACAGCTCCTGAAAAGGACCTCAAGGAGTCAGCTGCGCCATCATCGGGGGAGTCAGAGAACAACGACTCGCGCGAGGATTCTCAGCAGGACCAGCGCGGCAACCGCAACAATAATCGCGATCGCAATTCCCGAAACAACAACAATCGTGATCGCAATAACAATGACCGGAATAGCAACGATCGCAATAACAATGACCGGAATAACAACGATCGCAATTCAAATGACAACGATAATGATCGCAACAGTGGTTCCGATGATCGCAATAGTCGCAGTCGCAACCGTAATCGCAGAGATCGGCGAGACCGACCAAATAATCGCCAAAGCGGTGGCCACAACAATTTCAATGATTACGAAACTGAACTGACCGAAGATGACGTCCTCGTTCCGGTTGCCGGCATCCTTGACGTTCTCGACAACTACGCATTTGTTCGCACGAGCGGTTACCTACCCGGCCCCAATGACGTTTATGTCTCGCTGTCATTTGTTCGCAAGTTGGGACTGCGCAAGGGTGACGCTGTCATCGGATC
>CAMCYV010000097.1 GCA_945885645.1 Bifidobacterium breve
CTGTTCGTCTTTAATATTTTTCGCAGGCAGTGGGTTATCCCCACGATTGGCCTTGGGCTGTTGATTTTGACCTCGGTGGTTATTGGTGGCCTTTACCCGATGATTGTTCAGCAATTTCAAGTTCGCCCCAGTGAATTAGTCCGTGAAGCTCCCTACATTCAGCTCAATATTGATGCAACACGGGATGCCTACAGCATTGTGAACGCTGATGTAGTTGATTACGCCGGTTCAGTTTCACCGCCAACGGTCGAGACCCTCGAGGCAAGCGCGGGAACACTCAGCAATATTCGACTACTTGACCCAGCCATTGTTTCACCGACCTATAACCAGTTGCAGCAAATTCGTGGTTACTACTCGTTCAACACAAATCTCGACGTCGATCGATACGACCTTCCTCAGGGTCGTCGTGGAGCGGTGGTTGCCGTGCGCGAGATTAATCTTGCGGGTATCCCTGATGGGCAACGCAACTGGACTAATGACCGCGCCGTTTACACGCACGGTTACGGTTTCGTGAGTGCATTTGACAACACAGCACTCAGTGATGGAACCCCAGACTTTTTCGCATCTGATATCCCACCCATCGGGGAGCTTGAAGTAACCCAGCCACGTGTTTACTTCGGTGAACTGAGCCCGCAGTACTCAATTGTTGGCGCACCCGAAGGAACACCCTCCGTGGAGTTGGATTACCCCGATGATGCAAGTCCCACGGGCCAAGCGACAAATACATACGACGGCAACGGCGGGGTGCCCATGGGCTCCTTCTTAGGTAAGATGCTTTTTGCTACAAAATTCCAAGACTCAAATATTTTGCTCTCCGACCTGGTCAATGAAGAATCCCAAATTATGTGGGATCGCACACCTCTCACTCGCGTCGAAAAAGTGGCACCTTGGTTGACCCTGGACCAAGACCCCTATCCCGTCGTTGCAGACGGTCGGATTCAGTGGATCGTTGATGGTTACACACTCTCCAATGAATACCCGTACTCCTCACGAGTGTCCCTCGCTGATGCAACAAGTGATTCGATCAGCAATCGGGTGATTCAATCGGGACTGCTCCCACGTGATCAGGTCAACTACATGCGCAACTCGGTGAAAGCCGTTGTTGACGCCTATGAAGGCTCAGTAAAGCTATACGCATGGGATGAAACGGATCCAGTTCTCCAAACCTGGATGAAAGCTTTCCCTGATGTAGTTGAACCGCGCAGCGCCATGTCAGATGACATCCTCGCTCACGTTCGTTACCCGCAAGATATCTTTAAAGTCCAGCGCAACATCATGTCGCGCTACCACGTAACTGATGCGGTGACGTTCTATAACGGTACCGACGTGTGGATCGTGCCATTTGATCCAACAGTTCCCACTGCTCAGGTTTTCCAACCCCCTTACTACTTGACCCTGCAAATGCCCGGCCAGACAAACACCGCGTTCTCCTTGACGACCACCTTTGCCCCGCAACGACGACAAACGTTGGCGGCATTTATGGCGGTGAACTCTGCTCCGGGGGAGAACTATGGAGACATTCAAGTGTTGCAATTACCCAGCAACACAACCATCCCCGGACCGCAACAGGTTCAAAACAACTTTGAGTCTGACCCCGATGTGAGTTCGCAACTTAACCTGTTGCGTCGCGGTGGTTCTGAAGTTGAACTCGGCAACCTGCTCTCGCTGCCTTTCAACGGGGGATTGCTCTACGTTGAACCGGTCTACATTCGTGCAGCAGCTGACGGCTACCCATTGTTGCGAAAGGTCCTCGCCGGGTACGGCGCCAATGTTGCGCTGGAAGACAACTTGGCTAAAGCCCTGGCAAAGGTATTGGGAACAAGTCCTGACGCGATCCCAGAGACCATCCCGAACATTGATCTTGGCGGAGAGACAACTACCGGGGAGACGACCGATCCGGGTGGAACGACTACTTCACCAACTACACCTACGGATCCAATTGAGCAACTAGCTGCAGCGGTAGAAGATGCCCAGGCAGCATTTGCTGAAGGTCGAATTGCTCTTGCCGAAGGTGATTTTGCTGCCTACGGTCAAGCCCAGGATCGACTCCAAGCAGCCATAACGCGAATTGCGATTGCCGAGGCACTACTGAATCCTCGGCCAGTGTCTTCCCCACCGGAACCTGACCCACTGCCCGTAGCTTCCCCGCCTGCACCTGACGGAGCCAACGCGTAAGTGGGAAGCACATGAGTCTGACTGATCATTGGAATGACCGGTATGAAAACAATCCGGCTTCCAAACTCAGTTGGTATCAGGAGAGTTCACCCGAAGTTGAATTCATCACGAGCAATGTTGGCAAAGCAACCCCAATCATTGACATTGGTGGTGGACTTTCACCATTCGTCCACGAATTAATTGACCTTGAATTTACCGACCTCACTGTGTTAGACATCAGTGACTTTGCCTTGAGCGAGGGAGTGCGCAAAGCCGAGGGTCGAAAGGTCGAGTGGATTGCATCAGACATTCGCGACTGGAGCCCTGAACGGATGTTTGGCCTTTGGCATGACCGTGCAGTTTTTCATTTCCTCACCGTAAAAGAAGATCAACAAAGATATTTCTCGATGGCCGCCGAGGCATTAGTACCGGGTGGGTACCTGATCATGGGAACGTTCTCAGAAAATGGGCCTGAAACATGCTCAGGGTTACCCGTTGCCCGTCACAGCATTGTCAACCTCACAAGCTCACTCGCGGTAGATTTCACCGTGATCGACACCTCGATCCAAGTGCACATCACTCCCAGCGGTTCTGCCCAAGAATTCGCGTGGGTGTACGCCGTGCGCAACTAGCATTTAGCGCCAAAGCCTTACCCGCGAAATCGATGACACCAATACTCCCGTATAGTTCGGGTGGTAGAAAAACAGCGCGGGGTGGAGCAGCTCGGTAGCTCGCTGGGCTCATAACCCAGAGGTCACAGGTTCAAATCCTGTCCCCGCTACGAAATGAAAAGACCCAGGGATGTCCCCCTGGGTCTTTTCTTTTTGTGGAGGAGATTCACGATACTGCGAATCGGTGGCACCTGTCCCCGCTGCTGTTCGAATCAGGGCGATCGCCGTAAGTATGGCCCTATCCGTGGCGAACCCTATAGAGAAGGTGCTAGCCCAATGGGACGACGACCTGTAGCCGCGAGGATTGCGAGCCGGAGGGTTCGAGGGACCAACGGACGCCGAGTGAGTCAAAGGTGTGAAGTCCGGATCCGGGTTGAAAATCTGGTGCAACAGGTACCCCGTCATTCTCGACGATGATGACAACTTCGTTTGTGCCTGGATCAGCGGTCATTGTGATTTTGATAAAGCGCGCATCACCATGCCGACTTGCATTCGTTACGGCTTCTTCCAGAATCGCGATGATTGTCGTGCCTTGGCTCGGGGATTCGTCAAGGATCGGTATGACCTGATGTCCGACAAGGCAATCAATGCGGATGAGCCCAGCCCAAGCAGAACGCAATGTGTTCAGGTAGTCATCCATCGCGATGTTGGTGATGACGGGTTCGCTTAGTGTTGAGTGAAGGGTGGCTAAGGCATCATCGACCAGTTTCAATGCGCGATTGATTGCCGAGTCGGATTCGGCGAGGAATTCAGCTTCAGGCCGAGCAGCATGCAGCCGAAGGCACAAGGTCGTAGCAGCGAGGTTACCTTGTACGGGGCCATGAAGCAGGCGTGATGTTTGTCTTCGAACTCGAAGTTGCTCACGGGCAAGATTGGTTTCTAATTCTCGGTAGTGCTCTATCAATTCAAGTTGGTGTTTGAAGTGCGCGTCCCATCGTTTCTGGTACTGCTGAATCGCTGACGCGGTAATGCCACCTATGAGGCCAAAGACCACGATAAAGATCTCAAGGGCAATAAGCCAGTTGACCTGGTTGACCCCCGGTAGCCACGGGACAATGAGAGCCACGGTGACACTGGTGAGTAGATACACCATGATCGTGCCCAGTCCGCGAAACCTGCCTGGCTCGAACCTGCTAAGGACCCAGCGGCCGAGGAGCAGCAGCGGTAGAGCTGAACCTGTAATGCCTGCGATCAGTGCATAGCCCGCGGCGCCAATTCGTGGAAGTGCTATTAAAGCCCCAAAGCCTGCATACAGGGCAGTAGTCAGCCAGACGGAGAGTTCCATGGATTTCAGATCGGTCAAAAAGCTCGCAAAATGATTAGCAGACTCTTTATTGCGAGAATCGACATCCATTGTGTCCTCGTTGTCGTCGATTACATCGCGACTGGCGCTGCGCACCTGGTCGATCATGACCCCGCCGGTGCGTTCGGAAACCTGATTCCAGAGCGATCTCGACGCGCCTGCTCGAAGGTCTGAGATGGCCTGGCGCAGTTCATTGAGTTCGGGAATGAGCCAGTCTCGGATGATCCTGTTGAGCATTGCGGATTCCTGACGAACAACCAAGGAAAGTCGGGTCTCAAAGCTCCGGGTTGCTTCTAACACAGTGTCGACATCGAGTGATCGTAAGCGGTAAAAATTCGAAGAGGCGATGATGTAGGTGAGCAGGATGGTCCAACCAAAGAGGAACACAACACCTGTTATCAGTTCAACAGCGCTCAGACTCATCTCGATCTGCTGAAGGCCTAGGTAGGTGAAAGCGCTGAGGCCGCGGAAGCAGGAGGCGAGCAGCCAGACACCGATGACGACGACTGGATACTGTGTCTTTTGAAAACGACGCCGAAGGATTGTAATGCTCGCGAGCCACAGAACGAGACCCGATAGAAGTGGGCCAAGGATCAAGGTCATGAACAGATCGAAGCCACTCAACCCGATTACGCCACGCAGACGCGACACGAGAATTGGAATACCGAACAAGTTCTGCAGCAACCAAACATAGGGCGAGACACACCATGCGCCAAAGAGCAATTCGCGCCAGTTGCTCTTGGTGAAGGACCGGTCTAGGGAGGAACTGACCCGTTGCCCATCAAGAGTTTTACTGGACAAAAACTTTCCCTTGCTGCCACAGCCGCACCGCCATGACGCGTTGGTTAATCTTATTGTCCTTCTCAATACCCAATGCTTGAAAGAGTCGTTTGACTTGACTTTCTGCGGCGTGCACGCTCACTCCCCGCTCCTCGGCGATCCCCAAGTTTGAGTAGCCCTCTGACATGAGGCGAAGTATCTCTCCTTGACTTCGGTTGATCATAATCTGGTCACGACGAATCTCGGGTGTGGGCGAGGTGAGATTCTCGATCGATGCAGCGGCAAGGGGGAGCAGGTCGGCGACCGAGTTCAACTGCGACTTCACTACATAAACGGCTGTCTCGGGCAATGAGCGCCCATCGTGAATGGCCAGTTCGGGGGAGGCCTGTGAGGTGAGCGCAATGAGCCCGAGCCATGGCTGCTCTTCGGAGAGGCGCCCGAGCAAAGCGGCGCCGCTAGGCCCCGCACCCAAGTTCAGGTCGCAGATCACCACGTTGGGATCGAAGGTCTTCAAAGCTTCCATGGCGGCAGCGCTCGAATTCACCGACAGGGTCTCAACTCCCAACAGATTCAGGCCATCAGTTACCAGGGTACGAGTGAAATCCTCGTCCTCAACTAGCAGGACCCGACCACTGAAGCTTGCTACC
>CAMCYV010000098.1 GCA_945885645.1 Bifidobacterium breve
AAAAGGACTGCAAGTTGCGGATCAAAATCAAAGATGAAAATTAGTGGTAAGGCGACCACGCAAATGCTTACAGCAATGCCAACCGAGGCCAATGCCAGCGAAGGACCGAGCACGGGACGTAACTGGTCAACTTTGGTCGTCAGTCCACCGTTAGCCAAAATCAGGACCAAAGCCGAATATCCCAGGACAGTTGCAAGGGTTGCGTCGTCAAAGTAAAGGGCGGGGACTGTTGCTCCAAGTACCAGACCAAGAAACAGGTACAAAAGCAGACCTGGAACGCCTAATTTTGTTGCAAAGCGAACTGAAAGGATTGCGATCAGAACGATGAGCGCACCCAAAAAAGTACCCATGGCGAGTTCTTCAAGCCCCATGTGCACACCTCCTAGAGCTCTTGATCGAACCGTCCTTAGGCAAAGGTATCTGGCTCGATGGGTGGATCCGGCAGGTGAGATTGCCAATATGTGCAAAATATGTGGAGGCAATAGAGTGCTCTCGTGAGTAAAGAGGTCCCGGGTGAAACGCTTGCTGCGGATATCCGCCCGCAAATACAGGCTTGTCTTGACCAATTTTTGGCCGGACAGAAGCCAATTCTTGAGGAAATCGGGCCGGAAACGCTCCCATTGTGGGATAGCGCCAAAACCTTGCTCAATGGCGGAAAGCGTCTGCGTCCACTCTTTTGCTACTGGGGTTGGGGCGCAGCTTTTGGTGATCCCAGCCAGCGCGATGCGGTGATCACTGCAGCAAGTTCCCTCGAGTTTCTGCAAGCATGCGCCCTCATTCATGACGACGTCATGGATGGTTCCGATACGCGACGAGGACTTCCCGCAGCCCACCGCCAATTTGCCAGCATGCACCGCGGTAGTCAGTGGCTGGGAATCCCAGATCGTTTCGGTGAAGGTGCGGCAATTCTGCTCGGTGATCTGTGTTTGTCTTGGGCAGACCAACTTCTATTGACAAGTGGGCTTCCCTCAGAGAATCTCAATGCCGCCAAGTCGGTGTATGACGAAATGCGCACCGAGCTCATGGCTGGGCAGTACTTGGACCTACTCGAGCAGGCGCGCGGTGGTGGCTCTGTAGAACGGGCGCTACGAGTGGTTAGATACAAATCGGCAAAGTACACAATTGAGCGACCACTGCACATTGGTGCAGCACTTGCCCTCGCACCACAAGAAGTGTTTGACGCCTACACCGGTTATGGACTTCCTCTTGGTGAAGCTTTTCAACTGCGCGACGACATTCTCGGCGTTTTCGGAGACCCGGAAGTCACCGGGAAGCCCGCAGGGGACGACTTGCGCGAAGGAAAGCGCACGGTGCTCATCGCAATTGCAACTGAACGAGCCAATCCGCATCAACTTAAGTCTGTGCATGAACTCCTAGGTGACGAACACCTATCCATGAGTGGTATCGAAACCCTGAGGGAAATTATCCGCGATACCGGATCACTTGATTACACCGAAAGTTTGATTTCTCAGTTACTGGAGGAGTCCTTGACAGCCCTTAACACAGCACCCCTTGACCAAGAAGCGGTAACCGCACTCACAGATCTTGCCCACAAATCCGTTCAAAGGAGCTTATAAATACATGTCGAACTCACTGATTAGTCGACTACTTCCCACCCAGCGCACAGTTTCTGGCCCAACCGACAACGTGATCGTTGTGGGAGCAGGCCTAGCCGGCCTCTCAGCAGCAATGCGCTTGGCGGGTGCAGGACGCACCGTCACAATTTTAGAACGCGAAGCCATTCCTGGTGGTCGTGCCGGACGCATCGAGATGAAAACTGAGAGTGGCACCTATCACGCGGATACTGGTCCGAGTGTGTTAACTATGCCCGACCTGATCGCCGACTGCTTTGATTCACTGGGCGAAAATATGAACGATTGGCTCACCCTTGAGCCAGTTTCGCCCCTGTACCGCGCTTTTTACGCCGATGGATCAATCCTGAATGTGTTCAGCGACGTTGATCAAATGGCCCAAGAAATCTCAGAGGTAATCAGTGACGAAGAAGCTCAAGGCTTCCGTAAATATGTTGACTTTGTCTCAAAACTCTACAAATACGAGATGTCAGACTTCATTGACCGCAATATTGATTCACCCCTTGACCTGCTCACTCCCAATCTGGCGAAACTTTTCGCCATTGGTGGTTTTCGTAAGCTGACTCCCAAAGTACGTCAATACATGAAAGACCCGCGCACCGAGCGGATCTATTCTTTCCAGGCAATGTATGCCGGTCTCTCCCCCTACGACGCGCTGGCAATTTATGCGGTCATCGCCTACATGGATTCTGTTGCCGGAGTCTTCTTCCCGAAAGGCGGAATGCACGCTGTCCCCAGAGCAATGGCGGCGGCATTGGAAAAACACGGTGTCACCATCAAATACAACACAACCGTGGAGTCGGTCGTTCATAGTGGCGGCCGGGCATCAGGAGTACTCACCAGCGACGGTGAATTCATGGAGGCCGATGTAATAGTCCTTAACCCCGACCTTCCCGTCGCTTACCGAGAGCTCATCGGCACCGAACCATGGTCGGTCAAGCGCCTCAACTATTCGCCGTCCGCCTTTGTCATAATTGCCGGTTCCACCCAGAAGTACTCACAAATCGCCCACCACAATATTCACTTCGGAAAGTCGTGGAAAAACGTTTTCACTGAGTTGATTGATGAGAAAAAATTGATGACCGATCCCAGCATCTTGGTGACAAACTCGAGTTTCTCTGATCCCAGTTTGTCCCCCGAAGGCAGGGAGCTCTATTACATCCTGTTCCCGACCCCAAATCTTGATGCATCAATTGACTGGAAAGAAATTGGCCCGCGCTACCGCGATGAGTGCTACAAGGTGCTTGAGGAACGAGGCTATGTAGGCCTTCGCGATTCAATTGAAATAGACAACATCACTACACCGCAGGATTGGGCCGATCGAGGTATGGAACGTGGCGCTCCGTTTGCATCAGCACACTCATTCAGTCAAACCGGTCCGTTCCGACCACGCAACATGTGGGGCGAAAACGTAGTATTTACCGGATCAGGAACGCAGCCTGGTGTCGGTGTCCCCATGGTTCTGATCTCAGGTCGGCTGGCCGCAGAACGCATTACGGGCAAGGATCACAACTACAAGTCCCGGGCAACTAGGTGAATCGACTGCACGCAAAGGAATACAAAGAGGCCGGGATAACCGATCCGGATCTCATTGCCTCCTACGAAGTATGCCGAGAACTCAACGCATCACACGGAAAAACCTATTACCTGGCAACACTTTTGCTCCCACCTGGCAAAAGACCCTACGTTCACGCGCTCTATGGATTTGCTCGCTATGCCGACGAAATTGTTGACGACCTCGATTCAACACTCAGCGACCAAGAAAAAGCTGACTGGCTGAAAACATGGGGTGAGCGGTTTATGGCCGACGTTAAAAGTGGTGAATCAAATGACCCGGTATGCCGCGCGGTGGTTCACACCGTTCGACGTTGGGAAATTCCGCTGGATCTCTTCGACGCCTTCTTGCATTCAATGACAATGGATCTCACCGTCACCGAATACCCGACATTTGATGATCTTTACGAGTATGTCTATGGCTCAGCCGCAGTTATTGGATTGCAGATGCTCCCCATTTTGGAACCCAGCGATCCACAGGCTTATGAATACGCGAAGGATCTAGGGGTTGCCTTTCAGCTCGCGAACTTTATTCGTGATGTAAGTGAAGACCTCGACCGTGGCCGCGTCTACCTGCCCCTTGACGAACTCGAAAGGTTTGGCGTCACCCGGGCAGATTTAGAAAGGCGGGAGCTTACCGAAAACATCAAGGCGGCCCTTCGCCACCAAATTGATCGGGTGCGCCGTCTCGATGAACAATCGCGAGCTGGAATCGAAATGCTGCACCCCTCCTCACGCGACTGCATCAACGCTGCCCGAATCTTGTACTGCGGAATCGCGAATAAAGTTGAAGAAATTGATTTTGAAGTATTCAAAAAACGTGCCCGCGTATCCCTGCACACCAGATTCTGGGTCGCTTTCCCGGCGTGGCGTCATGCCAGCAAAGCTCGGCGCACATTTGGCCCAGGAAATGTTCAGGGGCTCAATCCCATTTAAACCGGCAACAAGCAATCAGTACTTACTTGCGCCACATTGGCGGTCCTGAAACGGTAGTTCGATCAATTCCTCTTCGGCCCCAGAACACCCACAAACTCAATGACAGAAGGACGAGGGAAAAACCAAAAAGTAGGTCTTCCACGGGTGCAAAAGCAATCCGTCCATCACCCAGAAATGGTGGAGCAACATCCGCCGGTGAGATTCCACCAATAATTGCGGAGCCGTTGTACTTAACAATCTGGGTCCCGGTAAACAAGCCATTACTTATTAATTGAAAGAAAACAATGATTGCATAGGAAACCCAAAAGATCGGTCTGGTGACCATGCGAGTTTTGAATGCGAAGAGATCAAGTAAAACTGCAATCGCAACCGCCAACACGCCAATTGCCGTATATGTCATGAGACTTCATCTCCCACTTGCCAGCGCGCAGATTGGGTTCCTTTGAAACTTCGCACCGCTTCGAGAGTCAGAATTGCGGCGAACGGGATGACGATAAAGAACAGAAGTTCGTCCAGTGGAATACCGGCTGGCAGGTACACCCCAAGGATTCTCGACTCGGTGAAGTACCAGTGCCCCTGGCTAATCGCATAGGCATCCCAGACGAGAAACGGTAGCAAGACTGGCGCAATGGTGAGTAGGAGTCGTTTCGGTCTGCGCAAAACGCGAGTGCGGAGAAATACTTCAAGCCAGATAGAGCCCAAGATCACAAAGATTAATACCGCGACGTAACTCCAGCGGCCAAAATCCATGAAATCTTCCACAGCACCATAAGTGCCTATTATGAGTGTGGACCAGACCTCGGATCCCTTATCGGGCTTAACTGCAAAGTACCGCATCGCTTTACTCGGGGCTGAAAGTTCAGGGAAGACAACTCTTGCTGCTGCATTGACAGCAGCCTTACGGGATCGGGGTTATAACGCAGGAATGGTTCCGGAATATTTGCGAATGTGGTGCGAACAAAACTCCCGACTTCCCGAGTTTGACGACCAAGACGAAATCCTTGAAGGCCAACTTGCATTAGAAGATGCAGCAAGTACTCAATTTGATGTACTCGTGTGCGACCCAGCAGCAATCACCACTGGCTTTTATTCATTGGAATATTTTGGAACTGACCGGCACTTGGAGCCGAAACTCCTGAATCGTTATGACCAAGTTTTCCTGTGTGATATTGATTTTCCCTGGCAACCAGACCCACTTCGCGACAGCGAGAATGTGCGAGAGCGGATGCACACCTCAATCGTGGCTTATCTCACGCAGGCAGCGTCCGTTAACGGCACAAAAATCCCGCTTCTCTCTCAAACCACACCGCAACGGTTAGCTCTCGCATTATCCTTGCTCACACTCCCTGGGACCAAGGCGTGGCAACCTCTTCCCCTCATAGATTCCACATAGACTCCCAAGAATGGAGTCCTCTGTTCCCGGTGGCTTAGTTGGCCAAACCTTGGATCAGCGGT
>CAMCYV010000099.1 GCA_945885645.1 Bifidobacterium breve
TGGCGGGTTCGTTACGCATCAAGTGATGTGAACGGAAAAAACACAGAATCAACCGGTCTGGTCATTGCCCCGATCGCAGAAGGCACTGATCGATTTGTTTTAACGTGGGCACACGGCACAACTGGATTGGGTGATGCCGCATGTCCTTCTTTGCGGCCGGATCCTGCTCGCGAACTCACTGTTTATTTCTCACCTGAGTCCACCCAGTCAATTGATTACGGGGTCCCAGGTCTTCAGGGTTTCATTGACGCTGGTTGGGTGGTCTGCGCTACGGATTACCAGGGTCTGGGTACACCGGGCATGCACCAATATATGGTGAGTCGCACGAACGCTAAAGACGCAATAAATATCGTGCACGCTGCTCGGGAACTCAACATTGGCGGCGGTACAACGGTGGGTTGCATGGGTTGGTCTCAAGGTGGTGGCACGGCAGCCGCGGTTGCTGAACTAGATTCAACTGACTACAAAGATCTCACTTTGGTTGGGACTGTTCCTATGTCCCCGGGGGTTGCAATAATTAGTTTGCAGCACCCCACTGGTTTGACTGCGACACTTGCTGGCTCTGCAGGTCCACCAGATGGTCACCTCGTCATGACATTCGCCGGTTATTCCGCAGCCGATGAAACCCTGAATCTCTCTGACATCTTGAGCCCCTTAGGTGTTTCCATTATTGAAGGCGCCTACAACACGCAGCCGGTGCACCATCTCAGTGACACAGTGAGTCGCTTGTATCGACTCAAAGGCCCGATCCTGCAGATAAACAGCGATGCAATGCCCGCATGGAAAGCCGCATTTACAGCTGGGTCAGCAACGTTGAAAAAGCCGGTCTGTCCAGTTTTTGTGTGCATGGATACTTTCGATGGTGGAACGGTTATTCCGGTTGAGTGGCAAGAGGCATATGTTGCCGACATCACCGCATTAGGCGCAACTGTCACGACGAAGAGTTATCCCAATGACGACCACTTTAGCCTGCCCACTAGTTGCGTAGCTGATGCGCGGTAATGGCTCACCTCATTGCTGTGACCTTTGGTAATCCGCGTTCATAGTGAGTGTTCCGCAAGGTAACGATATTTATGAATTACGATTTGATCCTTGATCTAATGAATGTTTATGAATGGGAGCATCCATGTCACGACGTGTCGTAATTCGCCGCCGAGCCATCACCGGCACCGTTGCTTTTTCCGTGGCATTGTTTCTTGTCGTAACCCTGACTGGTTCGGCGCAGGCTTGCACGAGAATTCTTTGGAATGACAACCGCATCGGCGTGCTGGTCAGCCGGAGTATGGACTGGGTTGGTTCTTCGCAACCCAAAGTGGTCGCGCTGCCCAGTGGCATGAACCGCGACGGGGGCAAGGTTGGCCCCATTCAGTACGTGACCGACAATCCCGCCACGTGGACCTCAAAGTATGGATCCGTCGGAGTCACGGCCATGGGAATCGGGACGTCGGGGGGCTTGAACGAGAAGGGCCTCAGCGTGAATGCCCTGTGGCTCAAAGCAACTGATTACGGTCCGCGGAATGCCGGGGTGCCTGGTGTCCAGTCCGCCATGTGGGCTCAGTACGTTCTCGATAATGCCGCAAATGTCGAAGAGGCAATAGCGCTGCAATCCCGCATTCAACCAGTTGAGGTGACCACGCCCCAAACGGTCATTCCTCTCGGGTTGACCGTCGAAGACTCAACGGGGGATTCCGCGGTTATTCAATACATCAAGGGTGAACTCATCATTCATCACGGGCGTCAATTCACGGTGGTTTCAAACGATCCCGCATATGACGAATCGCTGGCACTACTGGACGAGTACAACTTCAACGGAGCGACTCGCAACATGGTCATTCCTGGAAACACGAACTCTGAGGACCGTTTCATTAGGGCATCCTTTTATCGCCACTTTCTGAGCCAGACGAATCCTAGAAATACTCGCCAGGCGGTAACGGCGTTGCTGTCAGTGGCACGCAATGTCTCAGACCCGGTGGGTGCTCCGCAGGATGAGCCAGGTTCAGTGGGGGAGACTGACTATCGCACGGTTGCTGACCTGACCAATCTGACCTACTACTTTGAATCGAAGGGTAGCTTGGGGGCGCAGTGGGTAGATCTCACTGACATTGACTTGAAAAAGGGTGCCCCCGTGCTGGTATTCGATCCTCTCCGAAACCGTAACCCGGGAAGTATCAACGCAAAGATGAAGCCCGCACGCGAATCTGTCTTCTCCGGCTGGAATGTCGGGGGCCGTAACTAGTTGCGTTGGGCAGATACTTCCGCTGCACTCCAGCCCACGGAGAGTTCCTGTTCGGGTGTGTCGGTGAACCGGATGAGTCCCGTTCCGTCTGGCCGAATCAAGTAGATGTCATAACTGCCCTCGTGGTTACTGCCGAAAGCGATCCACTCTCCGTTCGGGGACCACGCAGGGGTCACGGCCCCTCGCATTTTCGGGAAGATGCCGCCGGGGGCGAACTCGGGAGCATCAGATGGGATTTTGGTGATCTGGCGCTGATTTGATCCATCGGCATTCATCACGACCAGTTGTCCAATGCCATCGACGATGGTCTGGGTAACTATCTGACTGCCGTCCGGTGACCAGCTCCGACTTTCGCGGTTGTTCAAGTCGGTAGTGATCCGGGTGCCGGTGCCACCGGCGACAGGCATGACCCACAGGTCCTGTTGGTTCTTCGGATCAAACTCGTCGATGTCGCTCGCGTAGAGCAAGGTGGTGCCGTCAGGGGAGTACTTGGGTCCAACGTGTTGGAACGGTGGATCAGTGAAAGTCAGTTGTTGCACATCAGAGCCGTCGGCGGCCATGGTGTAAATCTCGTAGTTACCGTCTGCGTCACTGGTAAACGCGATGCGTTGTGAATCGGGTGAGATGCTCGGGACAAGACTCCAGTCCGAGCCCACATTGAGCACGGTGACACTTCCATCTGCAGGGTTTACGCGCTCGATCGAAGATCTGTCAGAGGACACTTGCGAATATGCGATGAATGAACCATCGGGTGAAGTGATGCTGTGCGCCTGAACGCCGGCCGCACTTGTCACCTCGCCCTCGCTGTCTGTTGCAGAGTTGCTGACGACGAGGTGTCCGTTCTTCCCGTCGTAACGAGTGAATGTCATGGTGCCGGGTCCAGCATCAGGAGATGTTGTGGCACAGCCAACTAGGACCGTAGACGTGAGAAGGAGGGTGACCGTAAGGGTGGCGGCGCGAGTGATCACCCGGCAATGCCGTGAAGGCAGCATTCGCAAATTATAAAGCATCTGTATTCCGTTGTTTCCGCTTCCGGTTCACTGCGTGGGAACCACGCGATAGGCCCTTGTTCCGATGGTGAGCACAATCAGGCTCAGACCCAATGCGACGAGCAATACCTGTGCATCCCAGTAAACCGCGATAAATGTGCCGAGGATCGCCCCGATCGAAATCAGTACATATCTCCCAGCCACGACAATGGAACTAAACCGTCCGCGATAAGCCTCGCTGACCTGCTGCTGAATGATGGCTGCCGTCAGACCTTGCGCGTACGTGCTCATCAGCGACCCAATAATGACTATCGCGGGGAGTAGCAGGGCCTGTCGTATTAACCAATTATCTTGCAAGGCAACAGCACCTACCAACTGAGTGAGTGCGAGACCTAGCACGGAAATAATAAGGAGCAGGCGCGGGTTTCCCCGAAATCCAAGCACCGTTAAAAGCACTCGACCAGCCAGAACTCCCAACATTCCTGCAGCAATGCTCAAGCTCGCTAATTCGGGGATATCTAGGTCAATCAGGACGAGATTCACCAATTGCGTTGGAATAATCACCGCCAGAAAAAGATCAATGACCAGAATGGATCGAGGTGAATCACTACTTCGAAGATAAGTACCAAAAGCCCCCGGGTTAAGGTCGTTGGGCGGTGGCGTGGGGCGCATGACAACTGGGTTCATAATTTTCCACACGAATACATTGGCCACAAGAATGAGAACCGCCATCACGAACAGCGTTGTTTGCGGATTCGGCATGGCACCGGCGATCAATGCACCAACAACCCCGCCGATACCCAGTCGCAAAATGTTTACGATTTCCGTGGCGCCTTCAGCTCCAGGCCGAACAAAACTGGCTTGGGTTTTCAAGAACGCGATGCTGCCCATGGAGAGTGCGATTCCATCGGCGACAGCCGCGGCAACGGCCAGCCACGGCGGCACCCCACCGAGAATAATTGCTAGCCCGGTCACCGCCATAACCAGAGCTGCAAAACTCGTCGCCAACACGACGAATGGACGCGGATCCCGCCGATCCATAACGCGTCCGAAGTATGGACCGGTCGCGGCAACCGTTAACGCAGTCGCGGCTGCCGTCAGTCCTAAACCCCACTCGGAATCAAATGTGTCGTCGAGATATTGCCAGCGCGCCACCACGCCCGCACCCAAACTGGTTGCAGCAATCAACAACACACCCATGAATGCGAAAATTCGAGGTGTTGGCGTTAATTGGGAATAAACGGATGATCGAGGGAGTGACGTGTCACTCGGCATGTTCACCCTCCCTTTAGTCCCAGCCAAAGCATAGGGGTGTGGATCCGAATCGAGTACCGGGTCAGTGAGGGACCTGCTTTTTTCCCGTGATGATTGCTAGGACTCGCTCGAGTGGGCCTTGATTAAACTTTTTCATCCATAACCAGGCGAATATTGAAAGGATTGCCCACGAAGCGATGCTGGCGAGAACGACAGGAACCGCACCCCACTGACCGAAGTAGCCGAGTCCGTATCCGGCGAATAGGAGTGACAGCAAAGCTGATTCGCCGATGTACACCGATAGAGACATGCGTCCGGCGGGCGCCATGATCGACAAGAACTGCGGCTTGCGCGCGATTATGAGTGCGATGCTTCCGATATACCCAGCGGTAAGAATTGGTGCAGTGATGAATCCGAGGGCGAGGCCAGTGACTCCAGTGAGCGAGTAAGAATTGTCATCGGCTGTTGCGCCGATCAGTAGTACGGCGGCAATCACCTGCAGGGGTAGACCGATTACCCAACCCCAAAGGGCCATGCGTCGCCACAATTGGATGTGTGTTTCCGGTTCCGCGAGGAGCTGATGTCGTGATGCGCGAAGACCAAGGGTGAATGCTGCAAAGGCCATAGGACCTTGCAAAAATAGGACTGTTAGCAAAGTATCGGGAAGTTCCTCGAGTCGCGCTAATGATGCTTGCGCAAAAGTCCCAGTTGTCAAAGCGCTTTCTAAGTTGCTCGGTGCTAAAAGCTCATCAGGCAAGGTAGTGAGAAGTGCGGCGATCGCCGTGATGAAAATTACGGAAGTCACAATCGCTGCGATCGTCCACCTGCGAAGTGCGCGATCTGACGACCGAGAAATTGCCAGCAAAAGCAATCCCAAGATTGAATAGGTGATCAAGATATCGCCGATAAAAAAGAAGACTGCGTGTGCGAGACCGAAGAGGAATAATGCAAAGAGTCGGCGGAGGTACCTACGTCGATTCGGTGTGGAGTTATCGCGCAGGATGAACGCTGCGCTGTAGCCGAACAAAAATGAGAACAGTAG
>CAMCYV010000100.1 GCA_945885645.1 Bifidobacterium breve
GGACCGGCTGTGATCGGCTCTGTTTTGCCCCCCGATTCGGGTATCTCCCCATTCCATCTGGTCGGCCCTCCCGGTGATGTCATTTCAGCGGAGCCGGCATATGCACTCTGGGATTTGTCCCGCATTGTTCGCAATGATTCTGCGCTGAGTGCACTTTTTGATGCTGGGATCGTGGGCATCGTTCCGGTTCTCAAAGAGAAGCACCCAGACTTTCATCAGAAGTTGCAGGTTTTCCTACGCGAGTTTGGTTACCGCGGTCCATCAGAATGGGACTTGGGAGCGGACTCGTGGGAAACCCGACCCGAGTTGCCATTGGGTCTTGTTGACCGGATGCGTCAACTCGGTGACGACCAGTCACCGGCAGCGCGGCGAAGTGAAGCAACAGCCGCTGCAGATCAGGTAATCGCTGGCGTGAAGGAAAGCCTTGCAGGTAATGAACAAGCGCTGGGCACGTTGCAGATGGGTCTTGACTCCGCTCGCAGGTTCGCCGGTTGGCGTGAGTTGGGAAAGAGCAACTGCATCAAGGTAATCAACGAAGCCAGGGTTGCACTGATTGAGATGGGTCGCAGGCTTACGAGCGAAGGACATTTCAGCCATCCGCGACAGATTTTCATGGCTCTCGACGGTGAACTGGATCGACTAGTTCTTCAACCCGATCTGGTGACCGCGGCGATTATCCAACGGGAAGCGGACTGGAAGGAATATGCCGACCTTGACATCCCACTATTCCTTGACAGTCGGGTCTCTCGAGTTCCGATTGCCCAACTGAAGCGGTTGTCCAGTGAGAAATTCACCGTGGCTTCGGTGGGAGAAACACTTACCGCAATCGGTGCGGCTGCTGGCACAGCAACGGGACGGGCACGCATCATCACCGATACCGGGCAGATCGCAGCTTTTGAACCCGGTGATGTTCTTGTTGCCCCGCAAACGGATCCGTCTTGGACACCACTATTCGTGGTGGCCAGCGCAGTGGTTGTGGGCGTGGGTGCACCAAATAGTCACGCGATGATTGTGAGCCGCGAACTCGGTATTCCGTGCGTGGCCGGTCTGGAGGGTGCAATCCACAAAATTCCCGAAGGGGCAATCATTACCGTGGACGGTTCCACCGGAAGCGTCACGATTGACTCGCTGGCATAGATGTAACCTCCGGCGCGGGCTCGAATCCGTGGGGTTGCGAATCGGAGATGCTAGGGAATGCAACTTTTGAGAGTTCACATTGTGCGCTGCGCGGGAGTAGTCTAGATTTTGCCTATGACTAATACGACGCCCAAGGGCCAGCTCAGTGACGAATGGTGCATCGATAGCGCAAAACTCAATGAACGCTTCCCGATCTATACACGTTTTAACGCCAATGACGTCCTGCCCGACCCAATCTCGCCCCTGGGTGCCGATCTCATTTGGAACCCACATGTTTTGCCAGGTTTTTCGAATGCCTATGCCGACATGGGCGCGATCTCTGTTGCTGAGGCAAACCTCGACCCCGAGGCATTTCCCGCTGCAGCATTTCGTTACGGGCACATGTACGTAAACGTCACCACCGCTCGACTGACCGGTATTCGCAGTGGGCTTGGTTGGGAAGCAATTGACGTTTCCTTCTTCGGCAGTCACCCTGAAGCACCACCACATGAAACGCATCCCACCGATGGCGATCCTGAGACTTCAGCCCGACTAGCCGCGCGCACGGGTTGGACTTTGACCACTACCTCATACCCGGATCTCGAAGAAGACACGCGGATCGCGGATCGGTTGCGAGCGCAACGCCCAGATTTTGATGAGATGTCGAATGCGGCGCTGGTTGCTTATGCCCGCAGTTTGGCTCCCTATGAACGGATGACCTGGCGCGGAGAACTTGTTGCCGGAGCACAAGCGGCAATTGGACCGGCTGTTATTGGATCTGTCTTGCCCCCCGATTCAGGGATCTCACCATTTGATTTAGTGGGGCCCGCTGGTGATGTTGTCTCAGCTGCTCCGTCTTATGCATTGTGGGATTTATCCCGCATAGTTCGTAATGACACCGCGCTTAGTGCACTTTTTGATGCTGGGATTGTTGGCATCGTGCCTGTCCTTAAAGACAAGCACCCAGACTTTCATCAGAAGTTGCAGGTCTTCTTGCGCGAGTTTGGTTACCGCGGTCCATCAGAATGGGACTTGGGAGCGGACTCTTGGGAGACGCGGCCGGAGTTGCCATTGGGTCTTGTTGACCGGATGCGTCAACTCGGCGATGACCAGTCACCAGCGTCGCGACGCGGTGAAGCAAGCGCTGCTGCTGAAGCATTAGTTGCCAGAATCGTTGATGGCTTGGCGGGAAATGATGAAGCGCTGGGAACGCTGCGCATGGGTCTTGACTCAGCGCGTCGGTTCGCCGGTTGGCGCGAATTAGGTAAGAGCAACTGCATCAAGATCATCAATGAGGCTCGCGTGGCGCTCCTAGAGATGGGCCGCCGCCTTACCAGTGAAGGTCACTTCACTCATCCGCGCCAGATCTTTATGGCACTCGATGGTGAACTGGATCGACTCGTTCTTCAGCCCGATCTTGTTACCGCTGCAATTGCCCAACGGGAAGCGGACTGGAAGGAATACGCCGACCTGGACGTGCCGTTGTTCCTTGATGCACGTAATCCACGGGTGCCGATCGCCCAACTTAAGCGCATGTCCAGTGAAAAATTTGGTGTTGGCGGTGTTGGTGACACGTTGACCGGAACTGGTGCATCCGCTGGACAAGCAACGGGTCGGGCTCGAATCATCACTGACACTTCCGAGATCGCTGCATTTGAACCGGGTGATGTTTTGATCGCGCCGCAAACAGATCCGTCATGGACACCACTGTTCGTAGTGGCTAGCGCCGTTGTTGTGGGAGTGGGTGCACCGAATAGTCACGCGATGATTGTGAGCCGTGAACTCGGTATTCCGTGTGTTGTCAGCCTGGAGGGTGCAATCTACAAGATCCCCGAAGGGGCAATGGTGACGGTTGACGGTTCCACCGGAACAGTCACGATCGACTCGTTGGCATAGCAAAAAAACATCGAGCGCAAAGAGTTCAACGTGTCTGAGCCTTTATTGGCCTACCCCGTGATGCAATACGCATTCGTTGTCGACGACCTCGACGAAGGAATGCGGCATTGGACCCGGGCAATGGGGGCTGGCCCGTTCTTTGTTATCCGCGACTTCCTGGGTAATGAATTGACGTATCGGGGAGCACCCAGTTCAACGCGAGTCAACTACGCCTTTGGGCAGTGCGGCCCGGTGCAGATTCAACTGATTTCCCAAGATGACCCTGGGCCATCGATCTACCGGGACATGTACGCCCCGGGGGAGGGTGGGTTGCACCATGTGTGCGCACTCGTTCCCCTCGAGGATTGGGATGCACAGTTAGATCGATTTACGGAAGCCGGTTACGAATGTGCGTCATCACTGACAACAACCGTGCCCGCGGTCTACTTCGATTGCCGTGAAGATCTAGGTCATTTCGTTGAACTCTACGGCCGGACCGAACGCACCGAAGGATTTTTTGCGATGGTGGCTGCGACCCACGAGAACTGGGATGGCCACACAGACCCCGTTCGTATGCGTGATGGATCCCCCGAAGTAGGTGTCTAATGCACGAGCCACTGATCCGTTATCCGATCGTCCAATACGCCTACGTTGTTGAAGACCTTGACGCAGGTATCAAACATTGGGTCGAGGTAATGGGCGCCGGTCCATTTTTTGTCAGCCGTAATCACCGCGGACGTGATCACACTTACCGAGGAACGCTCGACGAAGCAGTGTTCTCTTATGCCTTCGGGCAGGCGGGCCCGGCGCAGATTCAATTAATCCAGTGCATGGACAACAGCCCTTCGGTGTATCGAGATATGTTCGCCCCCGGTGTTGAAGGCTTTCACCACGTTGCCTGCTTGGTGCCGGCAGCTGACATGCCAGCAGAAGTAGCTCGCTTCGTCGACGCTGGCTACGAGGTCGCATCGACACTTCATTCCTATGTACCTGTCGCCTACCTCGACTGCCGTAGCACCCTTGGATTTTTTGTTGAGTTACATGGACTTAACGAAGATGTAGAGGAACTATTCACCGAGATCCGTGAAGCGCACGAAAATTGGGATGGTGTTACCGAACCCGTCCGTGTCCGGAATAAAACCTCATCAAAATAAATTCACACATTTAGGAGCACAATGACCGACAAACCAGTATTTGACCTTGTGCCACTGGCAACCGTTCGAGTTACCCGCGGTGACGTTTACCGGCTGGGACAAACGGCGTTCAACAAGCGCGTAATTGGCAGCATTGCCAACGGTCGCTGGGACGGTGAGCGGCTCAGTGGTGAGATCATCGCACCGGGAGGTGACTGGGCGATCCCTTCTACCGATGGAAAAGTGATGCTGCTTGACGTTCGACAATTGTTGCGCACCGATGACGGCGCATTGGTGTACATCACCTACAAAGGTCGGTGCGACCGAGAGCGCGGTACATACACGGTAGCTCCAACTTTTGAAACTGATGACGAGCGTTATGCGTGGCTCAACGTAGTACAGGCAGTCGGTCAGGGGCAAAGTGATGGCGAGGACATCGTTTATTCAATGTTTGAGGTTCGTTAATGTCACAGGTCGCAATCGTTACAGGTGCGGGCACCGGAATCGGTCAGGCGACCGCACAGATGTTGCACGCACGTGGTTACAAAGTTGTTGCGGCAGACCTCAACCCTGAAGCACTTGCGTGGACCAACGGTGTCGAAGGGCTGATAGGTGTTGTGGCTGACGTCAGTGTTGAATCTGACAACGAAGCCATGGTGAATGCTGCCCTGGAAACTTTCGGTGGGCTCAACGCAGTCGTCCTCAACGCTGGTATTGCTCGGCGTACACACTGGGAAGCCGAAGACGCTGTTGATGCCTACGACGCAATCATGTCGGTGAATGCGCGCGGAGTCGTACTGGGCATTCGACATGCTGCCCCGAAAATGGCGGAGCGCGGCGGCGGTTCAATCGTCGTTGTCGCTTCCACTTCCGGTGTTCGCGCCGACCCGGAACGCTTCGCTTACAACGCTTCAAAAGCTGCTGCAATAAACTTGGCTCGCGCAGCGGCACTCGACTGGGGAGTTAAAGGTGTGCGGGTCAACGTCATGGCACCGGGTCCTACCATGACGTCGATCATTCAAGGGGGCAAGCTCACGCCCGAGCATCTGGCCGAGATCACCCGTAACATCCCGCTGCAACGTCTCGGTACACCCGATGAACAAGCAGAAGCGATTTGTTTCCTTGCTTCACCCGCTGCAAGTTTTATTACCGGCGCTGTGCTCATGTGCGACGGTGGCATTACCGCCAATGCTGGCATCTTTGCGCCACCTAGTTTGTCAACCGATTAGTGCTTCGTCAAACGAGTCAAAGGAAACTGAGCCATGGAAGAGTTCTACCTGGGTGACATCGCATCACGTGAAGCGATTCGTGAGGCAGCTTTTCGCTA
>CAMCYV010000101.1 GCA_945885645.1 Bifidobacterium breve
AACTGACGGGGTTTAACCAGAGCGGAAAACTGCGGTCAGAGGACCAATGGCTATGTGGTGACAATCTGTAGGACAGGACCACCGGGTGCCTTCAGGTCCAGTTCTGACTCAAAACCCAATTGTGTGAAATATCGAGCCAGTTCGTTCACTTTGATAGGTGACTTGAGCGAACTGAGACAGGCTGCCCGAGCCAGGTCACCTTTTGTCGCTTTATTGAAATGAGTTACCGGTTTAAGAAACCCGTTAACGTTCGTCAAGACTTTGACGCTCACAACCGGTTGATTCAGTTGTTTTGCGGGTGCAAGTTTTTCGTAACTGCCCGATCTCATGTCGAGGATCAAATCATCACTACGTTGCGCCAGTGAATCGAGCAGTTCGGTTTTCCAATACGGGACCAGTGAGCCAACCTGGGGAATTATTGATGCACCACTGAGCCGATAAGCCGGGATGGGATCCGTTGGAGCCAAAAAACCAAATAGGGCTGAGGCAATCAAAATGCTGGAATCGGCTCGAGCACGTGCCTTTGCACTCAAAGTTGAATACCCCAGGTGGTCATAGAGAACTCCCGTATAGATCTCAATCGCCGGAGCGCACTTTGCGGTGAATAGGTCAGTGTTAGTGGCCAAGAGGTCATTCTGTTGCGGTCCTAGCTCAAGGACCTTTGTCGCAAGTTCCTGCTCGTTCGTGCATAAATGTGCAAGTGATTCCATCAAGAGCAGGCGCTTTTGGGTGAGGTTGGGGAAAACCAATTTTTTTGGGGCAAACTTCGAACCTCTGCTTGCCGGGGTTTTCCCTTCACTCGGTGGCAGGAGAAAGATCACGCGGGCAGCCTACGGCGTTATACAAGCAAAGGTGAGTTCATGTACCGGCATTGTCACCGACGGCGTAACCTGTGTCATGAACGAGTCGGTCGGGTGATCGCGGCGCGAACTTAACAGCGTGTCGAGGAAAGTCCGGACTTCACAGAGCAGGGTGGTGGGTAACACCCACCCGGAGTGATCCGCGGGATAGTGCCACAGAAAACAGACCGCCAAGGGAAACCTTGGTAAGGGTGAAACGGTGGTGTAAGAGACCACCAGTGGTGCAGGTGACTGCATCAGCTCGGTAAACCCCACCCGAAGCAAGGTCAAATGGGTCAGCTTGCTGGCCTAAGCAGACGGGCTGCTCGCCTTATGTTTGCTGGTAGACCGCACGAGGCTGCTGGTAACAGCAGTCCCAGATGGATGATCACCGTTTGAGCGATCAAACACAGGATCCGGCTTATAGACCGACTCGTTCCCTTCCTGAAGGGATTTCTTCCGGTGTTACGACTCGCAATCGTTGCCTAAATCCTGAAAAGGTGAAAAACAACGTATTAGGGCACAATGGAGCCATGCCCAGAATCAGTTCACCAAGCATTGCAGAACACCGCGAAGCACGTCGTGATGCACTTTTGGCTGCCGCAGCACAACTCATGCTCTCAGGGACACCATTTACAGTCGCTCAAGTTGCATCTGAGGTGGGGCTTTCGCGATCGGCGGTTTACGAGTACTACGCGAGCGCAGCCGATTTAATCGCCGATGTCCTGGTGGACGAGATGGCCCTGTGGGTGGACGAGATGTCACCGATGGTGGAAGCAGAAAAAGATCCATTGGCTCGGATAGAGACGTGGGTACGCGGTGTTCTGGGTTACGTGAAAGATGGACGTCACATACTGGTGAAGTCCGCTGGCTCGGTTGAACTTCCGGAGGCTCGCCGGGCGCAGGTGTCTTCAATGCACCGTGAGTTAGTTGCACCTCTGGTTCAGGCGCTGACCGAACTTGGGGTTGTTGACGTTCGTCAGTATTCGGCTTTTTGTTGGGGAGTTCTGGACAGTGCGATCACCCGTGTTGAATCACAGGGATTTGATTCAATCAGTGAAGGTGATGCAGTTATGGCGTTCATTAAAACTGGCTTAGGTAAATAGCGAAAGGGATGCAGCGTATTGCGCCACATCCCTTTCACAGCAATCTGATTAACCAAGTTTATAGGTTTTGGTGGTCACAAGCGGCTTGAAGTTGCGGCCACCCGTCGTTGTGATTGTTAGTGTGCACGTTCCTGAGGTGGCAAGTGCTGTGATCTTTCCATCGCGCACCGAGCAGTTGTCCCCGGTAATTGATGGAGTCAATCCGGAGATCGTGGTCGCGGTGAAAGCCTGTCCGGCTTGAGTGATTGTGGAATTTTCTTTCGGAGTCACTGTTACGGAGTCGGTCTTGCGATCTGAATTAACCGGCTTGAAGACTGTTGGGAAGACCCGCAGATAGGTTGGGTTTGCACTCTCGCGCCCGGCTCCCAAAATGTAAACCGCACAGGCTCCCGTGCCGGGTGCCACTGCAGCGCGGCAGTCAACTGGTTGATTCGTGCTGGCACCCGTTTGTGGATTTGGGTTTGTGCCATAGAACTCACCGTTGACCTTGATCTTGGCTGAAACACTGTCTCGAGCCACTGTGGTCGCAGGAATGTAGACGAGTGATTCTGGTGAGCTATCGCAGAGGGTCGGGGCTGACCGAGGGTTGGCGGGGACAGCGCAGTTCAGGGCGTAGATGCCCACATTTGCTGGCAAATTGGTGATTTCGATTGGTTGAACGGAACTAGTTTCAAGAGCAACCAACGGAGTCATGTTCTTTGCACCCGCAACGGTGGCGTTGAAAGCTCCTGCGGCCTGGGCTGGAACCGCTGAAGTCGCCCAGACGATTCCCAGCGCGGCTGTTGCAGCAACTAGATTTCGCATTCTTTTCTTGTTGAGCATTGTTCTCCTTCTATCTATTTGAATGTGACGGGAATGAAGAGATCTGCGCCTCGGAAAGAGGATTTGGTGTGGTCCGCGCGAGTAACTATTGAACAGGATGTGACTTTGCAATCAATCTCACCAATTTGAGAATTGATTGAAAGAGTGACGGCGAATGTTCCACCTTTATTAAATGGAAGAGCAAGTTCTGATCCATAGGGTGGTGGATTTGACGAGATCCAGGCAGAAGCAGGATCGCTGGCATTCATATTGATCCCGCCGCCGCACGGGCCTGGTTTTGTTGAATTATTTTTTGGCGTAACGCATAAACCGATGTAAATGCCGATGCGTTGATCGAAGCCCTTGCCCTTGACCTTCACGCGGGCATTCGTCGAATTTAAGTTCTCAACCGGTGTAGCGGATAACGTGGCAGATCCACTTTTTGTGGTCTTTGTCGGCACCACTGTTGCCCCAGCCATGGAATTGAATGCGGGCACCACCATTACTCCACACATTACTGAGATAACCGCAAGCTTCTGGAATCTGCCTAGTCTTCTCACGAGGGAAAGGCTAGGCATTGTCAAGCAGGGTTGCCTGACACGTTGTCGGCCGATCCCGACAACGTGCCGGGAACGCATTCACCCAAGCCTTGATAATGTCCCTGTGAGGAAACTTGGGATTGCGGTGATCGGAATTGCAGTCACGGGGTCCGTTTTCTCGTTACTCGGCGGTTGCGCGAGTGAGCCCACTTCTCAAACCTCACAATCGCAAAGCTCTTTATCCGCTATGAGTCCTATTGAGATTACGTCGTCGGATGTCGCTTTTGCGGAGCCCTTCGGAGAACCGTGGCCATCAAGTGCAGCGCAACGAATTGTGACGATCGCTAACGGCTCGGGTGAAGTGGTTGTCGCCCTTGGCGGGGGATCCAGAATTGTGGGGCGAGATGAAACCAGTAACGCCCCCGAGATAACAGACACACCCGTTGTTACAAGTGGCCATGAAATTAATGTGGAGAGTGTCATCGCTCTTAAGCCTGATCTTGTTCTTATTGACGCGTCCAGTGGCCCACAAGAATCGATTGATTCGCTAAAAAATGCCGGGATAAGAGTTGTTGAGGTCCCCGAAGCCTGGACGATCGCTGACATTGGCTCCAAAGTGAATGCAATAGGAAGCGCAGTTAGAGCACCTGCCCTTGCGGTGGAATACGTATCGACACTGACTTCGGTAGCGGCCCAGTTGCCATTGTCACCAACTCCCAGGGTCGCTTTTCTTTATTTACGGGGGACCTCGGCCATCTATCTTCTCGGGGGAGCCGGCTCGGGCGCCGATTCAATGATCAAGGAGGCCGGTGGCATTGACGTTGGTGAACAAGCACAACTCGGAGCATTTACTCCGTTAAGTGCCGAAGAACTTATCAAGCTCGACCCCGACGTATTGCTTGTGATGACTAATGGGCTGCAGTCGGTTGGCGGAATTGATGGTCTACTGCAGTTGCCCGGGGTGGCTCAAACAAAGGCGGCCGCATCCCGATCTGTTATTGCAGTAGAGGACACAATGTTGTTGTCATTTGGTCCGAGAACGGGTGAACTTGTTCTTGCGCTCAATCAGGCATTTTCTGAGTTGAATGCCCAATGACAAGGGCTGGCAAGGCTTGGGTGCTGGGAATCGCTCTGACGCTGATTTTGATTGTCCTGGTTGCCATCTCACTGAGGTTCGGTTCGGCAGGTGCTGACTCGGTTGTTATCTGGAATATCAGGTTGCCTCGAACCATCGCCGCAATACTGGTTGGGATCGGCTTAGCGAGCGCGGGTGTTTTGTTGCAAGGCTCGCTTCGAAACCCGCTCGCAGACCCGGCTTTAGTTGGCGTTTCCGCAGGAGCGGCGCTGGGTGCTGTTCTGGGGGCTGCCATTGGGCTGCCATTCAATTCAATTGGGGTCACGACTGCTGCCGTTGTCGGTTCCAGTATTGCAATGGCCGTTGTGGTGTGGGTTTCTCGGAGCAACGGTCGAATAGAAGTGGTCACGGTTCTGCTGGCTGGAATTGCAGTGAGCGCATTTGGCGCCGCTTTGATCGCAATCATTGCTTCCATGAGCGACTTAGCGGGCGTTCGATCTGTGACCTTCTGGACCACCGGTTCCTTTGCTTTGAGTAATTGGGCGGGGGTGAACTCTGTGTGGCCCGCGGTCGCGATCGGGGTTGTGCTGGCTTTCTACCTTGCACCCTCTCTGGACTTACTGGCTTTGGGAGATGAAGGTGCTTATGCCAGTGGAATACCTGTTTCTCGGGTTCGCACGCTCGCACTTTTTGCTGCCGTTTTGCTTACGGCGGCCGGAGTCGCTGTGGTTGGGGTAATTGCATTCTTGGGCCTCGTTGTTCCACATACAATCCGGTTGGTCGTTGGTCCGGCGCATCGACAATTGCTTGTCCTAAGCGCCATTGGCGGCGCGGTCGTGCTTCTGCTTGCCGATACGATCGCACGATTGGCATTGAGTCCGGTTGAAATCCCCGTGGGCAGTGTGATGGCGATTGTCGGAGCACCGGTCTTTTTCGTTCTCCTTGGCCGGGCTCGAAATAGGCAAGGTGGTTGGGCATGATTCTTGCTGCACGTTCGTGCACGGTCCTTGGAGAGGGCGGACAACTTCGCCTTGATGCGGTGAGCGTTGAAGTGGGCCAGGGCGAA